>CAYRVY010000085.1:0-7530 GCA_964427695.1 uncultured Flavobacteriaceae bacterium | reverse complement strand
TTAAAAAATCTAACCCAAGTTATTTTAACTTACACAGATTTTAGGATAGTGTCATTTAAATTTACAATGTCGTATTATTTTGTTTCTTTTTCACAATATTTTTGTAAAAATTATTTACCATAACAAAGGCTATGCTAAATAATTTTCCCTTCAATCTTGCAAAAAATAATTCAATATATTTATAGCGACATCACAAAATTAAATTGGTATAATAAAATTAAAAGAGCAGAAATCTTAATTAAGGTTTCTGCTTTTTGTTTGAGTATCAAACATTAATTTAACACCTCGTATGCTCTGCGTCGAGGTAGTTTGTTAAATAATATTAATCCATAAAAATAAATTTAATAGCGGCAATAAAAGCAATAAAAGCAATAAAAGAAACTAAAACCCAAACGGTTCCTTTATAATGACGCTTATGTATGTTAATGTCTTTTCTATAAGCAAAAATCAAAATGATTATAAAGGCTACTAAAAATATGATTCCGAAAACGATTTGACCTTTACTAAACATAATTTGTTTATTTTTAAAAATAATTTAGATTAAGCAAAATTATAAATTTTATGCCAAACGCCATAGTTTTTGGAGCAACATCTGGAATAGGAAAGCAATTAGCTAACTATCTTGTTGCCGATGGTTATAAAGTTGCTATTACAGGACGAAGATTACAATTACTTAATACTATAAAAGCCTCAAAACCAAATCGGTATTTTGTATGTGAAAATGATGTGCAAGATTTAGTGCATATTGAATTTGTTTTTAAACAAATTGTTGAAGAATTTGAAAACATTCAACTCGTTATTCATTGTTCGGGAGTTGGTTATGAGAATCCTGAATTAGATTGGCAAAAAGAAAATGACACTCTAAAAACCAATGTGCTTGGAGCAACTCGAATTTATGATTTGGCTTTTAACTTATTTAAGGAACAAGGATTTGGGCATTTGGTCTCAATCTCGTCTATAACATCGTTAAGAGGAAATCGTTTTTCACCTTCCTATTTTGCGTCAAAAGCTTATCAGGTAAATTATCTGGAATCATTGTATTTTAAATCCAAAGAAATAAAAGGAGGGAAGGTATGTATTACTGATATTAGACCTGGATTTATAGATACAAGAATGGCTTTAGGTGATGACATTTTTTGGATGGCTTCACTTGATAAAGCAAGCAAGCAAATCTATTCAGCTATCAAAAGAAAAAAAAGACGTGTTTATATTTCAAAACGTTGGATTTTGATTGCATGGGTTTTAAAAATTGTGCCTTCATGGCTTATGAAAAAAGTAATGTAAATTGAGAACAAAGAATTAAGAATAAAGAGATTTCCGCTTTTACGGAAATGAAATAAATATTTCAATGAAAAACAAAATTGAAGCTGTAAAAGCATTTCACGATGCTTTTAAATTAGGATATAGAGAAACTCAAAAAGCCGATTTGGGTTTAGCAAAAAACACGCTTCGCTTTAATTTAATGAAAGAAGAAAACGAAGAGTATCTTGAAGCTGCAAATAATAACGATTTGGTTGAAGTAGCAGATGCTCTTGGCGATATGCTTTATATACTTTGCGGTACGATTATAGAACACGGCTTACAATACAAAATAGAAGAAGTCTTTGATGAAATACAACGTAGTAATATGAGTAAGTTAGGAGAAGACGGACAACCTATTTATAGAAAAGATGGTAAAGTGCTTAAAGGGCCAAACTATTCTAAACCAGATATTGCAAGTATTTTAAAAGAGTAGTTTTGTTAAAAGCTAAATGCTTTTTTTATTTCAATTAACAACTAACAACTAACAACTAACAACTAACATCCAACACTTAAACCTTATATCTCCAACCGTGTTTATCTTTAGCATTATTGTACTGAATTGCCATTAATTTTTCTTTAAATAATGATGCAAACGAATCTTCAACATTGGGCAATTCAAAAGCATCATTACCATGTTTAAATCCAACAATTGGATTTATTACAGCAGCAGTTCCTGAGCCAAAAATCTCCTTTAATTCACCATTTTGGGCAGCCGCTTTAATTTCTTTAACCGAAACTGGTCTAACTTCTAAATCAATATTGTAATCTTTAGCAAGCTGGATGACACTTTTTCTTGTAACTCCATCAAGAATTTTGTCATCTGTTGGTGTGGTAAGAAGTGTATCGTTTACTCTAAAAAAGATATTCATTGTGCCAGCTTCTTCTAAATATTTATGTGTATTTGCATCTGTCCAAATAATTTGTTGGTACCCTTTTGTATTAGCTAAATTAGTTGGGTAAAACTGTGCTGCATAATTTCCGGCAGCTTTGGCAAATCCTACGCCTCCATTTGCAGCTCTACTATATTTATCAGCAAATAATACGCGAACTTCTCCTCTATAATAGGATTTAGCAGGAGAACAAATAATCATAAATTTATATTGCTTTGCTGGTAATGCAGCAATTGCAGGTTCTGTAGCAATTACAAACGGACGAATATAAAGTGAATTGCCAAGTCCTTTCTTTATCCATTCTTTATCTAGTTCTAAAAGAGTTTTTAATCCAGTAAAAAAATAGTCTTCAGGAAATTCAGGAATCGCTAATCGAGCAGCCGATTTATTTATGCGTTTAAAGTTTTCTTCTGGTCTAAATAACCAAATAGCATTATTATCATCTTTGTAAGCTTTCATACCTTCAAAAACAGCTTGTCCATAATGAAATACTCTTGCCGAAGGATCTATCGTTAAAGCTTGGTAAGGTTTTATTTTTGGCTGCTGCCACTTACCATCAATAAAATCACATTCAAACATGTGATCTGTAAATATTTCGCCAAAATTTATGCTGTTAAAATCCACCTCATTTATTTTTGAGTTATGTACTTTAATAATATCTATTTTATGTTTTGTGTTGTTTGCCATTTTAGATTTTATAAGATGCAAATTTACATAAATTAGTACTTATAATCACTTAATAGTATCGTATATTTACAGACTGATTTTTAAGAATATAACAATTAATTATTATGAAACGAGCATGCTAAAACCTTATCACACACCTGTGTGCAGAAGCACTTCGGTGCGCAGGCACAAGGAAATGATTAATAGCGAACTGCATAGCCTGTGCTGAGCGAAGCCGAAGTATGACCTTTAAAAAACAATAAATACAAACACATGAAAGAACATCTTACTTTTTTAGTAGCCTTAAGTTTTTTAATGGCTTGCAAAAACGAAACAAAAAACAATATTGTTTTAGACGAAACTATAAATCAAGAGATTGCCTATGCTTCATTTGGCAAGAAAATTGTTGCAGATAGTGCCTTATCTATAGAGTATATGGCAATGCAGTATAAAAACATGAAAATTGGAGATACCATAACTACTAAAATGTCAGCAAAAATAAATGAGGTTTGCTCAAAAAAAGGCTGCTGGATGAAACTTAATTTAGGAGATGATGAAGTTATGGTTAGATTTAAAGATTACGGTTTCTTTATGCCGCTTAATGCTACAGGAGAAGTTATAATTAACGGTAAAGCTTTTATTGATGAAACTTCTGTTAACGATTTACGTCATTATGCCGAAGATGCTGGAAAAAGCAAAGAAGAAATTGAAGCCATTACTAAACCTAAATTAAACTATGCTTTTGAAGCTGATGGTGTTTTATTAAAAGAATAATTTGCGACGTAAAATCATCACTACTACCGATGGTTCTAAAACCATCCATATAGAAGACTGGAATGAGCAATACCATTCTAAACATGGTGCGATACAGGAAGCCAATCATGTATTTATAAAAAACGGACTTCATTTCTTATGTCATTTTGAACAATGTCACCTTGAGCGCAGTCGAAAGGTTGTTTCAGAATCTGTTGAAAATTTATCAATTTTAGAAATTGGCTTTGGTACAGGATTAAATGCGTTTATAACATTGTTGGAAGCTGAAAAGCTTAAAGTAAATATCGATTATGTTGGAGTGGAAGCATATCCAATTTCTTCTGAAGAAGTTTCAGCCTTAAATTATGCCGAACTGATTTTGGAAAAAGATTCAGGAGTTTTTAAAAAACTTCATGAAGTACAATGGGAAGCTCCAAACCAAATCACTTCAAAATTTAGGATTACAAAGCGCAAACAATTTTTTAAGGATATTAAAGATATTGAAAAATACAATCTTATATATTTTGATGCTTTTGGTGCGAGAGTGCAGCCAGAATTATGGACAGAAGACATTTTTAAAATCATGTACAATGCCTTAAAACCAAATGGTATTTTAGTAACCTACTCGGCAAAAGGAAGTGTACGACGTGCTATGCAAAGTGTTGGTTTTACAGTAGAGCGATTAGAAGGACCTCCTGGAAAGAGGGAAATGTTACGAGCTTGTAAAGAAGCGTAACATTCGACGAAGCAAGCTCAAAGAGTTTGTGAGTCAAATGCTTAATGTAACGAAGTGTCTTGTAGTAAGTTCACCTGTCAGGCAAGTTGCAAACTAATGTTGTGATAAAGAGCGTCTCAAGCTTTATTTACTCAATGCTTTTAAAATTCGTTCTTCGTTTATTACAATGTCTCGGAATAAAACGTGAGGAAACTCCTGATATTTAGATTTTTTAAATCCCTCAAATATTTTCGACAATGTAGAAGCTGTCAAAAGCGATAAATTCATTTCGATGTCCATTTCGCAGTCGTAAACAAAATCATCACTAAACTCTGGTGAGACAAGTAAGATTTTGACAATTCTCAAATCATTTTTAAGTGCTAAATTTTGATATGATTTTAGTTGTCTCGAAACAGAACTAAATTTGTTGTAACCTCTCTCTTTAATTGTCTTGCATTCTACAATAATAATTTCGTTATTCCCTAAATTTAGCAAGATATCCATTATATCCTTTTGTGTGTTTATTTGATTTTTAAACTTATCGTCAACATTAAACCCTAAACTTTTAAATATTGTTTTGGTCAGCTCTTCAAACTTTAAGCCTAATTTGCTTTCCTTTATTAAGATTCCATTCTCTTTTAATAGGTTTAAATTACGGTAGGCAACATTTTCATAATTTTCTAAGTACAAGTTTTCAACATCTTTATAATGGTCTAAAATGTTTAAAATATCATCTCCTCTTGGTTTAATTCCATTCCCTTTTATAAATTTGGTTAAATCAGGTTTAGTAATTAAATCTAGAATGTCCCTTGGTTTGATGTTGTATTTAAGCAGAAAACTTGCATTTAAAATGTATTCTTCTTGCAATTCAAACTGTTCTTTTAATTCCTTATTTAGTTTTGGTAAAGATTGATTAAGTTCGGTTAGCATTTTTTCAAAGCCATCTAACGAAATTCCAACTTTTTCATCCTTCTCTACATTTTCAAAATGCTTAATTAGACTAATAATTTTGTCATCTAGTGTACTTCCTTTTAAATTCTTAATGTTTAGTCCTCTTTCACAAAGTTCATTAAGTGTTTTTTTCTTTTGGTTCAATGTTATTCCATCTTTATAAATATCAGAAGAAAGTAGACTTGTAAATGAAATCCCTTCTTTTATTATCTCTTCAATTTTTTGAGAGTAGTTTAGTTTTCGGTCAATATTATGATTTTTTGCAATTTGATTAATTATTGGTTGACTCAATAATTTTAGTGTTCGTCTGTGAAACTTTTCAGCAACTTGATTTTTTCTAACTTTTCTTAAAAGTCTAACCATTTCATCAGCTATGTATATTGTATTTTCCTTTTTTGAATAGAAAATAACACCAGTATTTTTGAGATTGTTAATAGCATCTTGAACATCAGTTCTTTCTATTGGTAAAATCGAATAATTGATTAGCTTAACTTCTTCTTGTGATAACCCAAGTTGGTTTGAAAGAGTTAATATTATTGATAATTCGTCAGAAGTTATTTTGGCATCTCTGTTGTTGACAATGTCATTTTCATATGCTGTTGATAAGCAAGATTTGTAAATTTTATAATCTCTTTTTCTTGCGTTACTCAATTCAGATTTCTCATTTTTAAATTCTGTATTTAGATTTTTGATTTTGGCTTTCAGATTCTTGATTTCACTTTCGTAAAGTCTCGAAAACCAATCTCGTTTCATTATGCAATTTCCATCACGAATAATAATATCTATTAATATGTCTAATTGTGAGTTGACTTCTTGAAATTCACATTTTATGTGTTCCGAAAATTCATTAGAAGTTAAATCGAAAATGTTAGAAATGTTTTGATTATCAACTGATTTTAATCCCTTATCAGAGGAACTTAAAATTCTCTCAATTTCCTTCTCATTTTTCGGAGTTTTAGAAATGATATTATCAATTATCTTAATAAATGAATTTTTCTCAATTGAACCGAGTTTGTCTAATATCTTTTCTAATTTCATACTACTTGTTTATCAGCTGTTTAGCGAAGATAGCTGTTTTTTCTTACAAACCCAATAAAAAAGCCTTGCCATTCTCAATAGTTATCTATAACCTAAGAGAGGGAATCTTTTAATTAAGACTCTACAATTTTTAATTAGCTAAACTTTTATAAGAACATAGAGTTTTGTTACTCTTTCACTTCAAAAGTTAAAGCTGCAGAGATGGAAACATAGTCTGCATCTTTTTTGGTACCTTTTACTAAATTAACAGTTCTAAAATACCAATGTCCAGAAGTTGTTATTTTTACCGTTACAATGCCATCGTCGTTTGTTAGTAGTTGATAAGCATCATTTGGTAAACCTTCTTTTGTATGGCCATAGTGTTCATTGTAACTGGCATATACCATTTCTCCAGAAATAGGTTTTCCATTAATGAAAAGTTTCATTGCTAAATCGTCACCAACTTTAAGTGCATAAGGATTACTCATTGGTATAAATTCAATAGGATAACCCAAAATGGTTTTATAATCGTCTGTTTGTTTGTTCCCAACTTGAAAAATAGCTTTTACGTGCTTGGAATATTTTTTTCTTACAGAGTTTGAATCTTCTCCCGATTTTTTACGAGCTTCGAGTACATCCAAAAGCCCTTCGTGTTTCATATTGCTAATAAAACTTTCAGGAGAAAACAGGGAGACTAAAGGCAAAGTAGATACGCCTAGAACTCCTGTGCCTTCTTTTCCAGTAGTAATCTTTAAAATAGTTTGGTTATTTTCTTCAAACCACAAGCTTTTATCAGGATGAACAGTATCCTCACCAGGATTTATCAACGATACATCTACCATTCGGTGTCGTGCCAATATCGCTTCACTTTTACCAAAATTGCCGTTATAAACATAAATTAAAGATTCAGAATAAGGTTCGAGATAAAAACTTTTAAGTTTTATATACAAATCATGCGAACTAAGTACAACTAAGCTAATAAAAGCAATTAACGATAATAGAATTTTTTGTTTCATGTGTCTTTCTTTGTTTTTTTAATGGGTTGAGTTTTAATTTAGTTTTCCTTAAACAAATTTAAGCTATTTTTAGTATGCAAGTCTAAAGGAATTCTTTGTTGTCTAACGTTTTGTGTTAATCACATTGAAAACCCTTGTAAAATGGGGTTTAATGATGATTATTACCTCTTTAGTCACATAACCATCACATAAGATTAAGCCCAGAAAGGAATATATTTTG
>CAYRVY010000084.1:0-7548 GCA_964427695.1 uncultured Flavobacteriaceae bacterium | reverse complement strand
TTGTGAGTCGTATTTTGCCCTTCATCAAGAATTACAAAAGCATTATCTAGAGTTCTACCACGCATAAAAGCTAAAGGAGCAATTTGAATAATTCCTTTTTCGATCTGGCTCTCTAATTTTTCGGCAGGAATCATATCGCGTAAAGCATCATACAAAGGCTGCATGTATGGATCTAATTTTTCTTTTAAATCTCCTGGCAAAAATCCTAGTTTTTCTCCAGCCTCCACAGCAGGACGTGTTAAGATAATTCGCCGTACTTCCTTATTTTTTAATGCTTGGACAGCGAGAGCTACTCCTACGTATGTTTTTCCTGTTCCTGCAGGACCAATAGCAAAAACCATATCGTTTTTATGCATACTTTCAACTAACTTACGTTGGTTTACGGTAAGTGCTTTAATCTGTTTTCCAGCAACACCATACACTAATACTGCTCCACTTTTAGCTGAAGTGTCATAATCATCGCTACTTTGGCTAGTAAGTACACGTTCTATAGCATTTTCGTCCAACTTGTTATATTTTTCAAAATGTTTTAATAACATAATTACGCGACGGTCAAATTCTTCAAGTAAAACTTCATCGCCAAAGGCTTTAATTTTATTTCCTCTTGCAACAATTTTGAGTTTTGGGAAGTATTTTTTTAGAAGTTCAATATTTGCGTTATGTGTCCCAAAAAATTCTTTTGGAGCAATTTCTTCAAGTTCTATAATAAGTTCGTTCAAATGTGGTAAATTTTATAATATGAATCTGAATGGATTCATTAAATTTATTCAGTTAATTTAATTTTTATAAAAGGTCTTCATAATCCTATATTTAATTTATTTCGTTCATATCTAAAAACAAAAAACGAAAAAATTTATGTAGGTTTGTAAAACTCAAAAGTACATAATTTTACATCAAGAAGTACTAAAACAAATGCAACAATTTTGCCTATGGCAATTATTACATTAACAACCGATTTTGGAGAGAAGGATCATTTTGCTGGTGCTGTAAAAGGTGCTATTTACAGTGAGCTTCCAGATATTAAAATTGTTGATATTTCGCATTCTGTTTCTCCCTTTAGCATTCCAGAAGCCGCTTATATTATCCAAAATGCATATAGTAGCTTTCCAAAAGGAACGATTCATATCATTGGTATAGACTCCGAAATAAATGAAGAGAACAAGCATATTGCCATTAAATTAGATGACCATTATTTTGTGTGTGCTAATAATGGTATAATGAGCATGGTGTGTTCGGAAATTACACCAGAGAAAATTGTTGAAATAAATATTCATGATAACATTGAAACCAGTTTTGCTGTTTTAGATGTTTTTGTAAAAGTAGCCTGCCACATTGCAAGAGGTGGAACACTTGAAGTTATAGGAATATTAATTGAAAACATAAAACCTATAAAAAACATTATTCCATTTGTTAATGAGGAAAAAAATCAAATTATCGGCAATGTTATCTATATTGACAACTACGGAAATGTTGTTACTAATATTAAGCATGCTTTTTTTGAAAGCATCCAAAAGGGTAGAAATTTTGAAGTCTATGCAAGAGGCTATAAATTTAAGAAAATACATCGAAAATATAGTGATATTGTGAATTTTGAAACTCCTATAAATAAACGTAACGATGAAGGTCGTGGTTTGGCTGTGTTTAATTCTTCCAACTATATGGAAATTGCTATTTACAAAAGTAATCGTGAAACCGTTGGTGGTGCATCTACATTAATGGGATTGAATATGAGAGATACTGTTACCATTAACTTTTTAAAAGATTAAGTTTCCAAATAAAAAATAAGATTTCCACCTTCATGGAAATAAAAATAAAATAATTTTATGATTATTCGTATTGTAAAAATGAGTTTTGTTGAAAAGCACATAGATGAATTTCTTATGAACTTTAATCAAAAAAAAGAACAGATTCGACACTTTGAAGGCTGTGAGTTTTTGGAATTATATAGTGATAAAAACCAACCTAATATATTTTTTACATATAGTTATTGGAAAACTGAAGAAGATTTAGAACATTATAGACAATCTGATTTATTTAAAAATGTTTGGGCAAAAACAAAACCGTTGTTTAACGCTAAACCAGAAGCATGGACTGTAAATAAAGTGGTAACGCTGCATTAATTACGAATTAAGAACTAAGATTTTAGAATTATGTACGTCCCTAATATAGGTTGACCACAAAAGTCAATTTATATGAAAACAAATTTAAGAAAAATCAATAAAAAGGTCAACAATAATCAGAGAAGTTCATTACGATTGTTTGACTTAATAATTATATGTGGTAAAAAACTAATAGATATCCTTGCAGGATAAATGTGTTTTTTTCAAGATTATATAAAACATCTAAAACAGTCATTGCTTTAAGTTCAAAACTTTTATTATAGATGTTTCATATATTAACTTCAAAAAGATATATTTGTAGTAATCTATTTTTTTGAACAAAAATCCATTAGATATACATGAAATTTATAGTATCAAGTACCAATTTACTCAAGCAATTACAAATATTAGGTGGTGTGATTAATAGCTCAAACACTTTACCAATTTTAGATAATTTTTTATTCGAATTAAACAATTCAAGTTTAACAATATCTGCGAGTGATTTAGAAACTACTATGTCTTCTACAATAGATGTAGAAAGCGATAATAATGGCAGTATTGCTATTACTGCAAAATTGTTATTAGATATTTTAAAAACCTTTCCGGAGCAACCCTTAACTTTTATTGTTGAAGACAATAATACTATAGAAATAAGTTCTAATCAAGGAAAATATGCCTTAGCCTATGCAAATGGTGAAGAATTTCCGAAAGCCGTAGAACTTGAAAACCCTAGTGCTACAACTTTATCCAGTGATATTTTAGCCTCTGCAATTAGCAAAACAATTTTTGCGGCAGGCAACGACGATCTGCGTCCTGTGATGAGCGGTGTGTTTTTTCAATTTTCTACAGAAAGTCTGACTTTTGTAGCTACAGATGCTCATAAACTCGTTAAATATACACGTAATGATGTGTCGGCAAGTGAAACGGCAGAATTTATAATGCCAAAAAAACCTCTAAACCTTTTAAAAGGAATTTTGGCAGGAATGGAAGATGATATTACTATAGAGTATAATGATACTAATGCAAAATTTACCTTTAATAATTCAGTACTTATTTGCCGTTTAATAGATGGCAAATATCCTAATTACGAAGCTGTAATCCCAAAAGAAAATCCTAATAAATTAGTAATAGACAAAACACAATTTTTAAATTCTGTGCGTCGAGTTAGTATTTTCTCTAATAAAACAACGCATCAAGTACGATTAAAAATTGCTGGTGCCGAATTAAATATTTCTGCCGAAGATGTTGACTATAGCAACAAAGCTGAAGAGCGTTTAACCTGCGATTACCAAGGTGATGATATGCAAATTGGTTTTAACTCCCGGTTTTTAAGCGAAATGTTAGGCAACTTAAATGCTAACGAAGTGCAATTAGAATTGAGTTTGCCAAACAGAGCAGGAATTTTAACACCTGTTGACGGACTGGACGAAGGCGAGCATATTACCATGTTAGTAATGCCAGTAATGCTTAATAATTAAAACTTTAGCTGTTTTCTACAATTTTTATTTCTTCTTGAGTTAAGCCATACAACTCATACACCATTTGGTCTATTGCTACATCTGTGCTGTCTATTTTGGTTTTTATAGCTTGTGCTTTATTTTTTTGTTCATTAAAGTATTGCATCCATTCTGCTACTTGTTGTAAACTCAAGGGACTTAAGTCCCTTGTGAAATCCCTTGTGATGGCTGTTACCACTTTTTTTCGTGCTTTTTCTAATTCTTTTAAAAATTCTCCAAATTCTAAATTGTACCAATGTTGAAGTTTTTTGCTTAATTTTTCTATACTAAATTTACTTTGTAAGAGTTGTACAAATGTATCATTAACCAGTTGTAACTCTTTATTTAAAGACAGCATTAAATCTGCTTTTTCTATAAATGGATATTGTTCAGGAATTGGAATATTTTTTATAGGAAACTTCCTTAAATCGTTTAATATGATTTTTGGAAACATCTTTCTTACCGATTTTGCCGTGTTCTTTACAAAATAATAAGCCAATAATTGACTGTTTAAAATAGCGACTACATATTTTAATGAAATATTGAGTTCTTCTCTTTTTATAATTCCAATATTACTTCTATTGTACAAGTATAAATCTTCAGAATAAGTTGAAATGATACTATTTGGAAACTTTCCTGTTATTTCTCGGATAATTATTTTTTCACCATCAAACAAATTAAAAGTTCTTGGAGCAGCAAGATGTTTCCCATATTGTAAATATTGACCAGACCAGTTAGTAAAATATCTACCAACATCTTTACCTTCTAAATATTTATGTGTGTTTTCATCAAATTGGTAGTTGTAATCAAAAGGTCTGTTTTTTACATCATCAACAGTTTGTTTAGGCCTCCTTTGTTTTTCTCATAGGCTTGTAAACCAGCTTTAATTAAAACTAAATCGTTTAAATCTTTAGAACTGTTTTTTAACTTTTTGGTTAAAGCAACACTTGTTTCGTCAGAGAAAACTTTAAATTCAAATCCTTCATTATTTTCAAAGTCAAGCTGTTTTCTATTGTGAGAATATTTAAACTCTTTGTCATCACTTAATAAGACTTTGATTGAGTTATCTTCTTGCTTCTGTTTTGTTTTAGTAGCAAGGATAATTATGGTTTCAACATTTACACCCTCAAAAGAATAACCAGCTAAATTGATAATTTCATTAATCGAACAATTTTGTAATATGTAGTTTCTTAATCCAGTTGCAGAACCAACCATTAACCAAGCATTTGGTATTATAAGACCATAGTTTGCTGTATCACATATAATTTTTATTGTTTGCTCAATAAATAACAAGTAGGTGTTTACTTGGTATTCAGCCGAAACATAATTTTTTACGTAGTAATCTTTTAATTCTTTTGAAATATTATCTCTTGAAAATACATAAGGCGGATTTCCAATCACAACATCAAAACCACCAACATATACAGGATTAAAGGCGTCATTAAAATCGCTACACATATTGTCTATAATATTATGTATTTGTGTGCTATGTTGAGACAATTCGTGCTTGGTTCTGTTTGTCTCTATATATCTTATAGTGTTTTGCAATTGCTCTGCGCTGGTAATTTCTTTTGGTGCAGAATATTTTTGAGACCAAAGTGGTTTGTTTCTTCCAATGGGTTTAAACCCCTTGTGGTCTTGCTTAAGCCCCTTGTGGTGATGGTTAAGTATATAAGCTGTTTTCCCTTTTATTTTTTGCATAATATCAGGTATTTCGCTCATATCGCACAACAGTAATAAGTGTATATGGTCGGCACAAATATTATAAGCCAATAAAACCAGTTGCTCTTCTTTTACAATCTCTGCAATAGTTTTGGTAATTAGCAAATCGTCTTCTGGAGTAAAATACACCACATTAGGATATGGATTTGTACCCAAATCACGACGCTCTCGTACTTTATATTTTTTCATTCTTGTAGAGGTTCTACTATCATGAATTGCCGTAGTGATATGGTATGCCTTTCTATCTTTTTCTTTAAATATTTGTGAAAATTCCTGTTGCCAATTAAAAGCTTTTTCTCCTGCGACTGCTGGGTCATCAATTAAACTGTTGCCGCATTTAATATTGTTGCTTAAATCGTTTAATCTTCTGTTTGGTGTGGCAGTTCTTAACCACAAAGACAGCTTTGCTATTTCTACACTTTCTTCGTTTAAGTCAACTCCAAACAAGTTGTTTTCTAAAATGCTCTTTTCTACATCGCTTAACACCATAGCATCACCAAATAATTTGGCATACAGTTCGTCTATATATCTGTGCTCTGAAATTAAAAAGTCTAATGCCTGGTTTAAAAATGCTCCAGAGCCACAAGCTGGATCACAAATGGTTAGTTGTAATAACCAGTTTCTATAATTGGTAAGTTTATCCAATAAGTCTTTTCTGGTTTTTTTCTGTCTTTTTTTATCTGCTATATAGTTTTCTTCATTAATTTTAAGCTCGGTTTTCTTTTCTTCACACAATTTCCCAACAGTATTTTCTACTATATACTTGGTAATATATTTAGGCGTATAAAACACACCATCTTTTTTGCGTTTAGATTTAGCTTTATCAATCTTCTGCCCTTCGAGTTGGGCTTGTATTTCTTCTAATTCGTTTAATGAGTTTTCAAAAATATGTCCTAAAATATTTACATCTACTTCACTATTAAAATCGTATTCAGAAAGCTTAAGAGTGTGCTTGTATAGCAAATCATCATCAATAATGATAGTATCTAAAATTTCATCATCTTTAAACAAGCCACCATTATAAGCATAAACATTATATTGCTTTCCTTTAAATCCTGTGTTTAAATAGCCAAAGTATTTTTTAAACCTATTGTATAATGGCGTATAAGCATCTAATTCTTTTAGCTTTTTCCATTGTTTAAGAATTAGCCTTACTGAATTTGGTGGAAGTAACTGCCTGTCTTCTGCAAAGAATAAAAACAGAAACCTGTCTAATAACTTTTGAGATTTTTTAAATAATGTTAAAGCATCAAATTGAGGGTTAAGAGCTACTAAACTTTGATGCAGTTCTCTTTTAAACAACGAGTAATCGTTATATAGCTTTTTGGTAATGACACCCTCCTGACTTACAGATTCTTCTTTTATTTTTTTAGGAATATCTTTTTCTATATTTTCATAAGCTAAACATAAATACAGTAGTTTAAACGCTTCTTCTGTAAGTGTAAAAAGATTAAACTCAATATGCTCAATAGCATTATCGATATAGAATCTTAACTTTTCAAAATTAGAAGTAATGATGTAGGTGCATTGTGGTTGGTTGTTTTTATAGCCAAACGCTTGGCTTTCGACCTTGCCTAAATCGGTAGTATTAGTGCCTTTTAATTCGATAACAGCCTTAACAACATTATTAATAATGATGGCACCATCAGCTTTTTTAGAGTCCTTTACATTCTTATACTCGGTTTTAATATTGAAATTTGTAGTTGGGTTTTTGGTATAACCCAAAACATTTACAAATAAATCGATAATAAATCCGCCTTGATATTGCTCTTCTTTGCTGTTTCTAATATTTTCCTGAATGGTAGTGTCTAGAAAATGGTTTTTATAAATATTCCATTTAGCGGTAATTATTTCGTTGTTTTGACCATTAAGATGTTTGGTTACAACAGTACTTTGGAATATTGACATATACATAATTTGATTGTTAAAGTTAAGCATATTTTTTAATTAGCTTCTTTAAACAGAAGGAATAAAAAAAGGCTCACGAAAGTGAGCCTTTAGGTTTATCTCAAAAAGATTCCCTCCCGATAGTTATCGGGATTCGTGGGAATATACTAACTAACTAATAATATTTAGAGATAAAGGGTATTTTGGAGTTTCACCATTACTTGCTTTAATAGCATTAATAATGGGAAAAATTATTGATATTATTCCTAAAATAATTAAGCCTAAAATCCCTAATCCAAGTAAAAGGATTAATGGAAGACATAGCAAAGAATAAATTAATAGGC
>CAYRVY010000083.1:0-7686 GCA_964427695.1 uncultured Flavobacteriaceae bacterium | reverse complement strand
TAAAACAATAACTAATATACTTACCTATAGAAGTTTCTAAATCAAAATTAAAACCTAACATCAATAGAATAATGGCATGGTACATTTGATATTTAACACCAGTTTCAAAACTTGACAGCTGTTCTTCTGATAGTATTTTTTTAAGAGCATGAGCACCAAAAGCACCAATAATTATTGCTAATAATCCATATAATACACCCATAAATTGTGTCAAAAAAATCATAATTTAAAATTGGTTAAAATGAAATAAGTATTGTGTTGTAAATCTAGTGTATTTCTAAATAGTTCATTTCTTTACTCACGCCTTTTTTATTTTTTAAATAGGAGTTGTGTTGTGTTTCGCAATTCAAAATCATGCAGTTGGTTTGAGAATTCTTTATCCAAAAAATAATATGCAAAACAGCTTTAATGAAATAAAATAGGCTAGTATTGTTATTTAAAATAAATAATGGATTCGTTAACACAAATAGTATTAGGAGCAGCAGTAGGTGAGGCTGTATTGGGAAGAAAGATTGGTAATAAAGCAATACTTTGGGGTGCAATTGCAGGTACTATCCCTGATTTGGATGTGCTGTCTAAATATTTTGTCGATACTGTATCTGCTTTAGAAATTCATAGAGGTTTAACACATTCTCTATTTTTTTGTATCCTTTTTTCGCCATTAATGGCTTGGTTAATGGAGAAAATATACAAAGTTAAAGAAGCCACTTTTAAAGAATGGACATTATTTTATTTTCTTGTTTTGATAACCCATCCTTTGTTAGATACTCATACTACATGGGGAACCAAGTTTTTTTGGCCTTTAGATATACGCTTGGCATATAAAAATATTTCTGTGGTAGATCCAATATACACTTTGCCACTTTTAATTTGTATAATAGCAGTACTGTTTTACAAGAGGACAAACCCTAAAAGAAGAAAAATAAATAATCTAGGATTGATTATTAGTTCAGCATATTTAATATCCACAATAGTTTTAAAGCAAGTGAGTATTACGGTGTTTAAAAACAGTTTAAAAGAGCAACATATTAGCTACAAAGACATTTCTGTAAGACCAACACCTTTAAACAGTGTTTTATGGGTTGCAAATGTAGAAACTGCTGATTCTTATTTGATCGGCTTTTATTCACATATGGATAAAGATAAAAAAATAGTATTTACATCTTATCCTAAAAATCATAAATTATTGGGAGATTTAAAAGATAATCCCAAGGTAAAAAGATTGATAGCTATTTGCGAGTCATGGTTTACGATAACAAAAGTTGAGGGGAAACTTTATTTAAACGATTTACGTTTTGGACTTTTATCTATGAAACCCAATGAAGATAGATTTGTTTTTAGCTTTTTATTAGAAAACATTGACGATAAGTTAGTTATTTCTGAAAACAAGAAAAAACCAGAAGATGGGCGAGTAATTATGAAGAATTTGTTCAGAAGAATAAAGGGGAATTGACACATAGAAATTTGAGAAACAAATTTTGAACTGTTACGTAATGCTGATCAGAAGCTTCTGACAACTTTAAAAAACCTTTCGGGAAACCGAAGAGTTTTACGTTTTATAATGCAGCCATATTGAGTCCCACTTTATTTGTAGCTGTTATTTTAAGTTTTAACACACAATAGGTCATTATCTTACGAATTTGTCATAAATTTAAAGATGAATTCTAATCAATTAACTTATGGCAACACTTAAAATCAATAATAAGACATATAATGTAGATGTCGATTCTAATATGCCCTTACTTTGGGTAATTAGAGATTTAGTAGGTTTAACTGGAACTAAATATGGCTGCGGAAAAGGGATATGTGGAGCTTGTACTGTATTATTAGATGGTAATCCAATTCGTTCTTGTTTAACTCCGGTTTCAGTTGTAGAAGGGAAGAATATTTTAACTATTGAAGGTGTTGAAAACGAAAATAAAGTGTTACAAGAAGTTTGGGAAAATCTAAATGTGGCTCAATGTGGTTACTGCCAGTCTGGTCAGATAATATCAGCAGTAGCGTTATTGAATAATAATGCAAACCCTTCTGATGCTGATATTGATATCGCTATGAATGGTAATATATGCAGATGTGGCACATATCAACGTATTAAGAATGCCATTCATAAAACAGCCAATTTAAATAACTCTAATTAAATAGACATGAACGCAATCCAAATTATAACAAGAAGAAGTTTTATTCGCAGTGTAGGATTAGTTTCAGGAGGATTAATTATAGCATGTAACTTTCCTTCGTCAGATAAAGACAAACCAAAATTCAGAACTTTTTTAGGAGATACCTTCGAACCTAATCTATTTATACAGTTAAAAGATAGTGGCGAATTAGTATTACTCGCAACACGCTCCGAAATGGGGAACGGCGTTCGTACGTCCTTAACTTCAGTAATTGCAGACGAAATGGATGCGGACTGGAATATGGTAAGTGTCATTCAAGCAACTGGAAATGTCAAATTCATGGATCAGAATACTGATGGTTCAAGAAGCATACGTTATCTATTTGAGCCTATGCGTAAATTGGGAGCAACTGCCAGAGCAATGTTAATTACTGCTGCTGCTACAAAATGGCAAGTTTCAGAATCCGAATTAAAAACAGAAAATCATTACGTAGTTAACACAAGTAGTGGTAATAAAATATTTTATGGAGATTTAGTAAATGAAGCTGCTAAAGTAGAAATTCCAGAAAACCCAAGATTAAAAGATGTTAAAGATTTTAAATATATAGGAAAAGGATTAAAAAGTATTGATGCAGCCGGTTTTGCTTCTGGCAAACCAAAATATGGAATGGATATTAAATTGAAAGGCATGAAATATGCTGCTGTTGCAAGATGTCCTGTTACTTTTGGTACGGTTAAAAGTTTCGACAAAACTAAAGCTGTGGAAGTTTCAGGAGTTATTGATGTTGTAGAGATTCCAAGGATAGCAAAACCTTTTGGACCTTTAGGTGGAGTAGCAGTTGTAGCAACAAATACCTGGGCAGCATTTAAAGGAAAAGAAGCTCTGGAAATTGAATGGGATTATGGAGATAATAAAGAATATAGCAGTGAATCTTATAATCAAATGATCACTGATAATATCCATAAAAAAGGAAAAGAAATTAAGAATGAAGGCAACATAAATACCGCTTTTAAAAACGCAGAGCACATCATTGAAAGTACATTTCAATTGCCCAATTTAGTTCATGCACCAATGGAAGTGCCAAATGCCACAGCTTGGGTAAAAGAAGATGGCACATGCAATGTATGGGCTCCTGTACAAGCGCCACAATCGGCAAGAAAAGAAGTTGCAGATTATTTAGAAACTGATATTGAGAACGTGACTATTAATGTTACTTTTTTAGGAGGAGGATTTGGCAGAAAATCTAAACCCGATTTTGTAGTAGAAGCTGTAGCTGTTTCTAAAGCTATTAATGCACCAGTACAATTGGTTTGGACACGAGAGGATGATATTCAACATAGTTATTATCATGCAGTAAGTGCACAATATATGAAAGGTTCTTTAGATAAAAACGGTAAAGTTACAGGTTGGTTGCATAGAGTAGCTTATCCTTCAATTGCATCTACTTTTGCTCCAGATTCTGGGTATGCGGCTCCATTTGAGTTTGGAATGGGCTTAACTAACATTCCGTATCAAATTGATAATGTACGTGCCGAAAACGGTAAGGCACCAGCACATATACGTATTGGTTGGTTCCGTTCTGTTATTAATATTGTACAAAGCTTTTCTATAAATATATTTGCAGACGAATTGGCTGTTAAAGCAGGGAAAGACCCATTACAATTTAGATTAAGTTTAATTGGAAATGACCGCATTGAAGAATCTGATTCTGGACTTCATTTTTATAGTTCTAAATTAAAAAAAGTGCTTAAAACTGCAGCATTAAATGCCAATTACGGGAAGGAATTGCCTGAAGGACATGGGTTAGGGTTTGCTGTACATTATAGCTTTTACTCTTATGTAGCCTCAGTAGTTGAAGTTTCAGTAAAAGATAATAAATTGAAAGTGCATAAAATCAATATGGTTATAGATTGTGGTACAGCTGTTAATACTGATACCATTACTGCACAAATGGAAGGATCTGCAATTTTTGGTATCTCCTTTGCATATTACGGAAAAATTACAGCAGAAAACGGTGCTATTAAACAAAGTAATTTTCATGACTATCAGATGTTGCGAATGGATAATGCTCCGGAAGTTCATGTTGAAATTATAAAAAGTAATGACAAACCAGCAGGTGTTGGAGAGCCTGGAGTTCCAGTAGTTGCACCAGCAATAATTAACGCAATTTATAACGCAACAGGAAAACGATATTATTCCTTGCCATTAATGGATTATGGAATAGTATAAAGTAACAATTTTCAAATACAAGCACAATTGTAGAAATAAAAAACAGGTCTGTAATTTGGAATTTTATATTGAGATTTAATCTATCACTTAAGCATATTAGAACGATACTTTATGGGTTTACCTGTATTAATTCTTCTTGCAGGAGGAAAATCTACAAGAATGGGTTCTCCAAAAGGTTTGTTGGAATTTAATGGCACATTTTGGATTTTAGAACAAATATCACGTTATATTTATGCCCAGAACCCTAGAGTTTATGTTGGTTTAGGATATGATTACGAACAGTATTTTAATGCTATTCCTTGGTTTATAGAAGCTTTAGAAGATTTTTATTTATATGATGGAGTAGAAGTAAGGGTTGTTGTTAATCATCAACCACAATTTGGTGCTTTTTCTACACTTCAAAGCGTTTTAGATAAAGTGGATTTAAATGCTACTATTTTAGTCCAACCAATTGATGTTCCAATTGCAAACAAACAAAGTCAGGCGGCAATTATCAATGAAAATAATAGTGTAGTAATTCCAAAATGCGATTCTAAAAATGGCCATCCCGTTAAATTAAAATCTGAATTTTGGAATCCACTTTTAGCAATAGATAAATCATCTGAAAAAGCACGATTAGATGTGCAAATTAAAAACTACATAGCATCAAGTGTCTCTTTTGTTAATGTATCAGATAATTCTGTATATCAAAATATTAACACAAAAAAAAACTGGAATAATTATCTAAAGAATAGTTTATAATTCAGGTATGAAGTTCCTTAACAATTTTATATACTGCGGATTGTGAATTATAATCTGTATTATCAAGTTCTACGTGAAGTTTATCCTGAGCGAAGTCGAAGGGTAACTTGTGCTTTGCTTACGAGTTAATATTGTTTTAGAGGTGTTCGTGAATCTAGATTAAGATTTGCCTTTCGGCTAATCTCAATCTTCGATTTCTTTTTTACTTGTCTTCCGAAGCTATTTGAGCGAAGGGAGATCAAGAAAAAAAAGAATGAATAAACCTTTAGAAGTTCAAAATTTCAATTTCTATGTTACATAATGAAAATAATTAACGGATAATATATTATCTATTTAAAATATTTTTTGTATATTTAGACAATATATTATCTATTATGGCAAAGTATAGCGTAAATAAAGTACCTTCTGATATTCTTATATCTATTGCTCAAAATGTTGTTGCATTAAGAAAAGAGCAGGGTTGGACACAGCAAGATTTAGCTGAAAAATCTGACGTTTCGTATGGAAGTATTAAAAGGTTTGAACGAAGAGGTCAGATATCATTTGAATCCCTCCTTAAAATTGTAGAATCCTTAAGGCGGCTTTCTGAATTTGAAAATATTCTTCTTCCGCCTAAAGATAGTCAAAGGATTAAACAACTATTTAAATCTTATTAATTAAGGTGAAGAAATCAACTCCTAAAATAAAAAGTGAAAGAAGAAAACTTATTAATGTTTCCATTAAGTTTTCAGGTGATGATATTGAAGTCGGTAAACTAATATTGGATAATAGGTTGGTTCATTTTAAATATAATGATGAATTTTTAGCTCTAGGATTGAATCTATCTCCAATAAAGTTGCAATTCGATAATAGCATTCAAATAGCTAATCCAGATCCTTTTCATGGAATATTTGGAGTGTTTGACGATTCGCTCCCAGATGGTTGGGGTATGCTCTTATTGAATCGTACTCTGGAGAAGCAAGGGTTATCATTGAACGATATTAACATTCTAGATCAACTTGCATATATAGGTGACTCAGGTAAAGGTGCGCTTATATATCGTCCCGCAATTAAGAATGAGGAAAATTTCAGTGATAAAATTGATATTGATCGATTGAAGACAGTAATGGATGAAGTCTATAAAGGCACTAGTACTGAAGTAATCGAGGAACTTATGCATTTGGGAGGTTCATCAGGTGGAGCACGACCTAAAGCAAACGTAGGTTATAACACAAAGACAGATGAATTAATGCATGGTTATAATAATCTTCCTGAAGGATTTGAACATTGGATTATTAAGTTTCCTAGTTCTGAAGATCCAAAGGATATAGCCAACATTGAATACGCCTATTATAAAATGGCTTTAGCTGCCAACATTGAAATGAGCGAATGTAAATTACTTGCAAGTGCTACTGGTCAACAGGTTTTCGCAACCAAGCGTTTTGACAGAATTGGTAATAATCGAATTCATATGCATTCAATGGCTGGTCTAACTCATGATAACTTCCGTATGAGTAGTATTGACTATGGACATATTATAGATACTGCATATACTCTAGAAAATTCTGCGTCTGCTCGCAAGAAAGTGCTACGCCTAGCTGCCTTTAATATATATAGTTACAACAGAGATGATCATTCAAAAAACTTTTCATGGTTAATGGATGATTCAGGTATTTGGTCTTTAGCACCAGCTTATGATTTAACATACTCATCTACTGCAATTGATGAACATAGCACTACAGTTGATGGAGAAGGCGCTAATCCAGGAAGAAATAACATTAAAAATTTAGCTGAATATTTTAGTATCAGTAGACCTGAAGAGTTAATTGATGAAGTCCAAGAGTCTTTAGCTCAATGGCCTGTTATTGCTAAAGAATGTGGAGTTAGTTCTGATTCGATTAATAGAATACAAAAGAAATTTGGGCAATTAAGAGATTAGGGTAATTTCTATTCTACATAATGTTTAAAGTTATGTGTAAATAGCCTGAAAAACGGCTATACAGAAATTATTATATATTTGTACTATAATGTACTGCGTTATGCCTGCCCGCCGAAGCAGGGCGTAGGAGGGTAACTTGAGCTTTGATTAAAAGCGAAAGTTTATACTACAGTTTCTTGAAAAAATTTATCTCAAAAGTTTTTTCTACAATGTTAATGAAATGCGAAGCATTCATGAACTCCTCTAAAACAATATAAACTTTGTGAATAAACACGCTTTTTACGAAACGACGACTTGTCCACCGAAGCTTTTTTCAGCGTAGGAGGATAGGAGAGTGAAATGTGTGTGGAATGGTAATAATTACTGAATACATAAATTAGCACTCTCAAATTTTTGTAATATTCAATCAAATGTGCTAAATTGCACCAATAGTATGATTATTAAAACAAATAGATATGCCTACAATTAGAAAAACAATAACTTTTACGGAAAAGCAAGACAAGTGGATAAAGTCACGAATTACAATTGGAGAATTTACTAATGATAGTGAATATCTTCGCGATTTAGTTAGACAAGATCAGGCAATAAACGCTAAATTTTCAGCTCTTAAAGCAGCTATAACCGAAGGTATGGAAAGTGGTATTAGTGATAAATCTGTTCCAGATATCATGAAAGAAGTCG
>CAYRVY010000082.1:846-7745 GCA_964427695.1 uncultured Flavobacteriaceae bacterium | reverse complement strand
GTCAAATATCGCCCAAAAGCGCTATTCCGCTAATTGTTATAAAATGTACTATAATTTATATTATGTCAAATAGGTTATTTAATATCTACTGCTCTATGCTTACTATATTCAGTAAAATTAATTCTGAATTGTTATATACCAGATGAATTTTAATAGGATTACAACATACCTCACAATCTTCTATATAATCTTGATTATCGATTGATGAATCAAATAACATAGAAACTGTTTCCCAACAATACGGACATTGAAAAAAATGTTCTTTCATTAAATAAAAAATTAATGCATCGTTGCAGATAGCTGACTTATTCTACTTCGCAATTTGCGCATATAGTCTTCCTCTAGCCATTCCTTGTAATTATTAGTATTATTCATAATACAATACGAATATAAACGTACTCGATACGAAATATCATCTTTTAATTCTTTAGCTAAAAGTCGTGCATCAAAAATATCTTCTGCATTTTCTACACACATCTGTGCATGTTGTTCTACTGAAAGATCTAAAGTTTTTTTTGATTTATAACCTTGAGAAACAACTTCTTTATAAACAGTTTTAATATCAAAATCTGTAGTTTTAGATTTTGAAAATAAAAGAGATGTTTCATTAGGCATTTCATAAACAAAATTGCGCTCTATGTCATCGTCACTTATTAAATTATCGTAATAATAGTTAGGAAACTTAAAAGCTTTTTTCCAATCTACAGGGTCATTCCACATTCCAAATCTGGCAACATTATTCCCTAAATCAATAACAGTAAATTCGTTCTTATTAGGAAGAACTCGTGAGCCTCTTCCTATCATTTGAAAATATAAAGTTAACGACTTTGTAGCTCTATTTAGAATGATTGATTCTACAGTTGGTTCGTCAAACCCAGTTGTAAGAATACTTACAGAGGTTAAAATAGCATTTGGAGTTTCCTTAAACCAATCTAAAACTTCTCTTCTTTCAGTTTTATTTAAAGTATTATCTAAATGCTTTATATTATATCCAGCATTGGTAAATAGTGTATGCACATATTTTGAAGTATTTATACCATTATTAAATATAAGCGTCTTTTTTCCGAGGCACAGTTCTTGGTATGATCCTAGCAACTTACCTTGCATTAACGTATTTGTAAATAATTCTTCTGAAGACTTTACAGTATAATCTCCACTTATGCCTACTTTAAGAGATTTTAAACCTACATCATAAGAAAAAATGTTTGCTTTAGACAAAAACTTCTTTTTTATAAGCGAAGGAATGGTTTCGCCTACTATAAGTTCTTCATAATTATCCTTCATAGGTAATTTTATATTAGAACTCAAAGGTGTTGCAGTTACTCCAAGAATAAAAGAACCTTCAAAGTATTTAAAGAGTTTCCTAAACGAATTGTAATGTGCTTCATCTACAATGAGGAGTCCAATGTTTTTAATATCTAATTTATCTTCTTCAAGTCTATTATTAAGTGTTTCTACCATTGCGACAAAACACATATATTGGTCTTGATCATCAAGCTCTTTTACGTCGCTGTTTATAATCTTATTAACCACATTAAATTCGGTTAGCATTCGGGAAGTCTGTTTACTCAACTCAATTCTATGCGTTAAAACCACAACCTTCTTTTTGGTTTCAGTGATGTATCGTCTCACTATTTCAGAAAAAATTACAGTCTTCCCTCCTCCTGTTGGTAATTGATATAATAGGTTGTAATTGGATGGTCTATCATGAAAACAATCAAAAATCTTTTTTAAATCTTCTTCCTGATAGTCGTATAAAGTCTTTAAAATGCTGGGTTCTATTTTGGTCAAATTCAATTATTATTGTAAAAAATTAATGAATAGCTTCCATAAAAATTAATCTTGCAATTTATAACATTGTAGTCGTTATTAAAACATTTAATTAAAAAAGTTATAAAAAACTAACACAAATTATTTAAGCTATGTTATTTTTGCACAATAAACTACCTCAACGCAGAGCATACGAGGTATTAAATTGAGTTTGCTACGCAAACATCCTGAATTCCGACCCAGAGGGTCGGGGAATTAAACCACATCTTTGCGTCCGCCGAAGCGGAACGCGAAGGAGGATAAAAATAACAACCTATGTTTTCAATGCTTAACTCATTTAGAATTATCGCCTTTCTTGAAGGTGCATCATACATACTTTTACTCTTTATTGCTGTCCCAATTAAATATTTTATGGATGACCCACAATACGTAAAATTACTAGGTATGCCGCATGGTCTCTTATTTATTTTATATATTACTTTAGCGTTCTTATTAAAAAGTGATTTTAAGTGGAATACGAAGCAATTTGGTTTTGTATTATTGGCTTCAATAATTCCGTTTGGCACATTTTATATCGACAGAAAGTATCTAAAAACAATCTAAATTATGGATAATTTAAAACATTTACTATACGATTATTTAGTTTCAGTTGGATTTGCAGAAACGTTGTCAATGTATCTTAATATGGTTGCATTGCTAATCGTATTATTGATAATAGTATTTATTATCAATTTCTTTACAAGGAAAATTTTGTTAACCATTTTTATAAGGTTTGCCAGTAAAACAAAATCTAATTTTGATGATATACTAATCTCAAACAAAGTACCTAGAAATATTGCACGTATAATACCAATGCTCATTGCATTAGAGTTTATCTCAGTCGTTTTTTCAGATTTTGATTATGCTGAAAAAATTATTGAAAAAGGCTTACTGGTATTTGCGATCGTGCTTATACTTTGGATTGTAAGGAGTGTTTTAAATACTTTTAAGGATTATTTTAAAACCCTACCCCGTTTAAAAGATAAACCCATTGATAGTTTCATGCAGGTATTTATGATTTTAATTTGGGCATTAGGTGTATCGTCAGCTTTAGCAATTATAACCGGAACCCCATTCTTTGCATTTATTACCACTTTAGGAGCTGCTTCTGCAATAGTTATTTTAGTCTTTAAAGACACCATTCTTGGGTTTGTTGCCAGCATACAAGTATCCATCAATGATATGGTACATATCGGAGATTGGATTACTTTCGAAAAATATGGTGCAGATGGAGATGTTATAGAAATTAACTTATCTACTGTAAAGGTTCAGAATTTTGATAAAACAATAACTACTATTCCAACGTATGCGCTTATTTCAGATTCGTTTAAGAACTGGAGAGGCATGGAAAATTCAGACGGAAGACGTATAAAAAGGTCTTTAAATATTAAGTTAAATAGCATAAAGTATCTGTCTAAAAATGAAGTAGATAAACTAAAAGAAATTGAATTAATTACTACGTATTTAGAAATGCGTCAATCTGATATTTTTGAGTATAACAGCAAAAATAGTATCAATAAGGATTTGTTATTAAACGGAAGAAATCTTACCAACATAGGTGTATTTCGGAAATATTTAGAAACCTATGTTGAAAAGCACTCAGCTATTAATAAAGATATGATGATTATGGTGCGACAATTAGCACCTACAACTCAAGGTATTCCGTTAGAAATTTATGCGTTTAGCAGTGATAAACGTTGGAAAAATTACGAATATATCATGTCCGATATTTTTGACCATCTCATTGCATCTGTTCATTATTTTGATTTGGAAATATTTGAGCTTCCCGACAATGCAACGTTTAAAGGTAAGCAAACCGATTAAAGATTTTTATTTTAACCTATCTCCAACAAATTCTATTTTTGTTTTACCATGAGGCGTAGGCTTGCCGTCTTTATCAAGATTTACCATAATAATTTTATCTACAGTTAATATGGTTTCATGAGTCATTTTGTTTCTTACTTCACATTTTATGACAAGTGATGATTTTCCAAACTTAATTACATCTATTCCTATTTCAACAATATCTCCTTGTATAGCTGAACTCATAAAATTTATTTCAGAAATGAACTTGGTCACTATTTTAGGGTTTTCTAATTGAATTATGGTATATAACGCAACTTCTTCATCTATCCATGCTAATAGCTTCCCACCAAATAAAGTTCCATTTGGGTTTAAGTCTTCTGGTTTTACCCATTTTCGTGTGTGAAATCTCATTTTTTAAAAGTACTTAAAGTATATTAATGTTAAAAGTGTCTAAGTTATTTAATGAGAACAAACTTTCAATTCAAAGAATAAAAAATATATGTTCAACCAACTAAATTTTGTTTTTACTAAATTTTAACTTTAGCTGACTTTAAATACTTAAAACTTTAGAGCACTTTAAATTGTTTCATTTATATATTCTATAATCTCTTTTTCTGACGCTACAGTTTTATCAAAAACAGATTTTGCACGATCTAAAATATCGTCAGCAAATGTTCTGTCTTTTATATCTTTTGCATTAATACGCACATTAAAATATGCACCATATACTGCTGTACGAGCACATAATGCTCCAACTCCAGCATCAGACAACGAGTTTTGCAATCCAATTTTTGCCATCTCATACATCACTTCCATCGATTGATATGCTGTTTCCATAACTTGAAAAGGTATTTCGGTAGCATATTTTGTAGCTTCTTCAATGGCTTCAGCTCTTGACTGTTTTTCACTTTCAGTTGATTTTGGCATTCTAAAACCGTCAATAATCTTATTAAAAGCGTTAGTGTCTTCATCTACCAAAGCCAGTAATTTATTTTTATAGGCTTGACCTTTTTCTGCCCATTCAGAGAATTCTTCCCATTTATCATCCCAACCTGACTTATGAGCAGATAAATTGGCAACCATTGTCCCTAAAGAAACTCCTAAAACACCAACATAAGCAGAAATAGAACCGCCTCCAGGTGCCATAGACTCTCCAGCAGTTTCTTCAGCAAAATTGATTAAGCTTAAATCAATTAACTGTTCTTTATTACCTTTTAAAACATATTCTATAATTTTTTCGTTTGGATTAAACGGTTTTAAATCATCTAATCCTAAAGATTTTACTGCAATTTTAATCTTTTCAGCTTCAGAAACACCCAATGAACGCTGTTGCTTTTTAAGATAAAAATCTCCAGCATCCAACATGGCTTTAAGCGGAATTAATCCAATAAGCTCTGATCCTGTTACACGTAACCCTCGTTTATCTGCCGACTTACAAGTTTCATCAAAAGCAATATGCATTGGTGTTATACTAATATTTGTAAGATTATACGAAATTTGTGCAATGCCATATTCATCAATATACCAGCCAATACCTTTTACAGCTTTTAGTTTTCCAAGAATTCTAACAGGTTCTCCATTTGCATCTAAAACTTTTTTTCCTGTTATAGGATTTCCTTCACGTTTTATACGTCCTCCTTCACGAATATCGAAAGCAATTGCATTAGCTCTACGTGTAGATGTGGTATTTAAATTCACATTATAAGCTACTAAAAAGTCACGAGCAGAAATGGCAGTTGCTCCTGTTTTTGAGACTTTATCGTTAAACTTATCAGGTCCAAAATCTGGTTTCCAATCTGGATCAGACAATTTTTTCTTTAAACCTTCGTACTCTCCTGCTCTGCAATTAGCCAGGTTTTTGCGTTTATCTTCTTGAGCTGCATTTTCGTATAAATACACTGGAATATCAAGCTCATCTCCTACTCTTTTTCCTAGCATTTTTGCATATTTAGCAGTATCTTCTAAAGTAATTCCAGAAATAGGAACAAGCGGACAAACATCTGTAGCACCAAAACGTGGATGCTCTCCAGTATGTTTGCTCATATCGATGAGTTGAGATGCTTTTTGGATGAGCAAAAAGGCAGCTTTAATAACCTGATTAGGTTCACCAACAAAAGTGATTACTGTTCGGTTTGTGGCATTACCAGGATCGATATCTAATAATTTTATGCCTTCAACAGTTTCAACTATGTTAGCTATTTCATTTATTTTATCTAAATCGCGTCCTTCACTTATATTTGGTACGCATTCGATGAGTTGCTTTTGCATATTTTAAAATTGATTTGTTTTAATTTATATCAAAGATACATATTCAATCCTTTGAAAGTTATAGTTAAAAAAATAAATTACATGTAACTTTTTTCTAATTTGTTAGTCAAATAAAATATCAATCAAACAAAACTATAAATTTTATTAAACTTAAAAAGAAGTCTAAATTTAAAGATTTACAACTAAAAACCTTTGATGAGTTTATAAAAGAATAACGAGTAGAAGCCGATTTTTTAAATCGGCTTTTGTTATGCTATAAGCCACATTTAAACTTATAAAATAGATTCGCCATTTAAATTGGTTGTCAGCACATCGCTCATGTAATCAAAATAGGGTCTAATAGCTTTAAATGATTTATTTACGTCTATTGAAAAGCCTTTATCCAATACTTCTTTATCAGTATATTTTTTAGTGAAAATATATTGTTTCTTCTTAATTAAATCTATGGCTTTATGCTCTTTATCAAAATCTCTAGGAGCTGTTTTTAGTTCGTTGCCAACAAAATCTCCCCAAATACTCTTAAATGTTTTGTTATTAATAATTTTACGGATTTCGGTATCGTCCATTTCAAACTCCCTTCGTATTCTTAATAAATCATCTTTGTTGGGTTCCCAAAAACCTGTTGCAATAAACGATTCGTTATCTGGAGCAAGATGCAAATAATAACCACCACGAAGTTTTGGCTTTGTTCTGTGAAAAGAACCTCCAAAATGTGTTTTATACGGAGTTTTATCTTTTGAAAACCGTACATCGCGATAGATGCGAAATAGTTTGAGCTTGTCAACATCGTCATGAGCGTTAAGATTTTCAAAAATAAAATTATAGATTCCCTTTACTTCTGCTTCAACAATTTTAAATTCTCTTTTATAGTCATTAAACCAATCTCTATTGTTGTTTTGTTTCAGTTTTTTAAAAAAATCTAAAGCAGACTTTGGTACAATAACATTCATAACAGTTTTTTTTTAGATTCCTGCCTTGCGCCTCCGCTTTCAGCCTTCGTAGCTAAACTACTTCGG
>CAYRVY010000082.1:0-824 GCA_964427695.1 uncultured Flavobacteriaceae bacterium | reverse complement strand
GGCACGCGGACGCAGGAATGACAAGATTATTTGATACCTTGTTAAGAACAACAAGGAATTATTCTGAAAATTACAAAAACACTTACACTATTCAAACTCAATTTTGTTAAGAATTAATCCAGATGCTGGAGCAATAAAATCCATGACCTCTTTGCTTTCTGGTTTTAAACTTTCTTCAATATAGTTTAAAGATATTTCTCCTTTGCCAAGTTTTATGAGTGCTCCCATCATTAATCGAATTTGGTTACGTCCAAAACCTTTGCCATTTACACGTAATAAATATGTTTTCTTCGGAAAGAAATTAGC
Organism: uncultured Flavobacteriaceae bacterium; assembly: GCA_964427695.1. GTDB lineage: Bacteria > Bacteroidota > Bacteroidia > Flavobacteriales > Flavobacteriaceae > PRS1. The sequence goes on along the minus strand of CAYRVY010000082.1, from coordinate 518 downwards.
TGTAAATATTTTGTTTTCAACAAGTTTGCAAGAGATTATTTCTCTATTATAGATCCCATTATCTGTAGTTCTAAAACAGTAGGTTTTAAAATTATGTTTTCCTTGAAACAGTTTGGCACCTTTAATCATGAGTTCTATATCTAATTCATCAAGAATAGTTGTCATAATTGATGCACAAAACGGATGATTTTTTTGACCTTGTGAAAACAAATACAGATACTCTTTCACTTTTGAATGCTGTATTATATTGAAATTGTCATCAACCTGTTTAATTGATAAAGCACGTATATCTTGAGGTAAGTTATGATTGAATAGTTCCAGAAATTCATCTAAATTTTCAAGAGGTTTTTCATCTAAAAAAAGTTCGAAAGCTGCATCTTGGGCAGAAACCATAGCATCGGTTCTTCCTGCACCAAGTGTTTTAAAAGGTTGTTCTTCTAAAATGTACTTTAAGGTTCTATCGATCATTAACTGTATTGTTTTCAGTTTTGGCTGTTTTTGCCAACCATGAAAACGAT
>CAYRVY010000081.1:0-7748 GCA_964427695.1 uncultured Flavobacteriaceae bacterium | reverse complement strand
CTTCCTCTTGGGCGAGACTCAAAATAGCCATCACTTAAATTTTCAGCAATCTTTTCAGCAGTTCCTTTTATAATAATTTGGCGTTCGGCTCCATGCCAATAAAAGGATAAACAAACATTAGGATTGTTTGCTATTGACTTCCCTTTTTCGCTATTATAATTGGAGTAAAAAATAAATCCTTCGTAAGTATATTTTTTAAGAAGCACTACTCTACTCTTCGGACAATTATCTAAACCAATTGTTGTTAGCGTCATGGCATTGGTTTCATCTTTAGGAAAAAACTTATCTGCTTCGTAAAACCACTTTTGAAATAATTCCATAGGATTTTCCGGCACGTCTTTAAGTACCAGTTCGTGCTTTTCATAAGATTTTCTATAATTCATTAATAATTTTACCATTTTCAAATTTAAAGTTTTTAAATTTATTAAAGAAGATTTTGGTTTATGATAAATATGGTTTAAGATGACGAAATTCTGACATTTAACTTGTTAACAGCATCTGGTTAGACCTCACAGGTTTTGAAAACCTGTGAGGTCTTAGTATTAAATAACTGTATAACTCATTATATTTGTCGAGTACTTAATCTTAACGATTAAAAATTACTAAATCGTAAACGTTTTACCTTCTTTGGCTAATTCTATTTCTTCAAAAACCTCTTTAGCTTCAGTTATAAAAGCATTTAAATCGTCATAGCGTGTAGAAAAATGCCCAAGCAATAATCTCCCTACATTAGCTAGCCTGGCAATACTTGCAGCTTGTTTTGCTGTACTATGTTTTGTTGACTCTGCTAAGCTTTCATGTTTATCTAAAAAAGTAGATTCATGATAAAGCAAATCAACGGCTTTAATTATTGGGATAATAGATTCATGATATGCTGTGTCGCTACAAAATGCATAACTTTTTGGTTTTGGACCAGCTTGAGTAACAGTTTCATTTTTAATTTGCTTACCTTCTTTGTTCTCCACGTCAAAACCTTGTTTTAGCTTTCTGTAGTAGGCTACATCTATTTTTGCCTCTTCAACAGCATCAATATTAAGTTTTCGCTCACTTTCTTTTTCTTTAAATAAAAAGCCGTTGGTTAAAATTCTATGATCTAAAGGAATTGTATGGACTTCAACTTTATCATCTTCATAAATCAATTCAGATTTTGTAGAGTTAAGCTCATGAAAAATAAGCTTGTAATTGGTCCAAGAAGAGGACAGCTTCATTTGCAGTGTAATGACTTCTTTTAATCCTTTTGGTGCATAAATATGCAAATCTGCTTCGCGAGTTAACAATCTAAATGTAGAAATTAATCCTATTAAACCAAAATAATGATCACCATGTAAGTGCGAAATAAAAACCCGTTTAATACGAGAGAATTTTATTTTGTTTTTACGCAACTGTACTTGAGTTCCTTCTCCACAGTCTATTAAAAAAAGATGGTTTTTTATATCTAATACTTGAGCTGTAGGGTTAGTATTTACTCTTGGTGTTGCACTAAAACAGCCTAGAATGGTTAGTTTCATATATATTGTTTGCTGTAAGACCTTAAGACTGTAAAATATTACAGTTAACGACTTAACGTTTTTATAATCCTAAATCGCGTTCTATCTCTTCCATTTCTATAATGTCGTAGGCTTCAACTAGTGTTGGAACTACTACTAATTCGTCTGGCATATCATCAACATTTACTTTATCTGTAACAATAATAAAAGAGTGTTTAGCATTTCTATGCTGATTAGAAATTTGCAAAAAATCAAGAACATCTTGAGAAATCAAAGGTCTTAAACTCGTAAGTTTAACAATTATATTATCGTTCTTAAAGCGATTATAAAGTATTTGTAATTTTTTAGCAAGCTCGGTTATTGAAGCTCTTTCCTGGGTAATAATAGAAATATTTCCGTCTCTATCAAAAATCATAAACTACTTTTTAATTTTTGAAGCTAATAAATAAATTACAGCCATTCTAATTGCTACACCATTTTCTACCTGATTAAGAATAATGGCTTGTTTAGAATCTGCAACATCACTCGTAATTTCTACACCACGATTTATTGGTCCTGGATGCATTATAATAATTTCTTTGTCTAGAGATTTTAAGAGGGCTTTATTTACTCCAAATTGCTGTGTATATTCTCTTGTTGAAGGAAAATAACTTATCTCCATGCGCTCATTCTGAACGCGAAGAATATTTGCGACATCACACCAATTTAGTGCTTGTCGTAAATTGGTTTCAACGATTACTCCTAGCTTATCAATATATTTAGGAATAAGTGTTTTTGGTCCACAAACCATAACATTGGCTCCTTGAAGTTGTAACGCAAAAATATTTGATAATGCTACACGACTATGCAAAATATCTCCAACAATCACAACATTTTTTCCTTTAACCTCTCCTAGTCTTTCTCTTATTGAATACGAATCTAATAAGGCTTGTGTTGGATGCTCATGTGTTCCATCTCCAGCGTTTATAATACTTGCATTAATATGTTTAGACAAAAACACTCCTGCTCCCGGACTTGGGTGTCGCATCACAACCATATCAACTTTCATGGATAGTATATTATTAACAGTATCTATTAAGGTTTCTCCTTTTTTTACTGAAGATTGTGAAGCTGAAAAGTTAATAACATCAGCAGATAAACGTTTTTCTGCCAACTCAAAAGAGAGTTTTGTTCTTGTAGAATTCTCAAAAAATAAGTTTGCAATAGTAATATCTCGAAGCGAAGGTACTTTTTTAATAGGTCTATTAATAACTTCTTTAAAATGATCTGCAGTCTCAAAAATAAGCTGTATATCTTGTTTAGTAAGATATTTAATTCCTAATAAGTGATTAACACTTAATTCGCTCATACTTTTAGTATTCAGTGGCAGTCTTCAGTTGCCAGTTAAAATATATATTAGTATTGGTAATTCATTATAAATTCAAGATTACTAATTGTTTCATCATCTTTATTAAAACATAAATAAACTCTTGCTTCATTTAAAAAATCATATTCACTTAAAATTGGCTTCATTGTTTTAAACAATTTTTCTGCATTGTTTCCATATGCAAAAAGGGTTCCATGGCTATCATCCATAGCAATTTCATGTCCATCATACCTCCCAACTTCCTTTGAATGTATTTATAAAGTTTTATATCTAACTCATGAATTTCATCTATTCCATTAAATTTATTGAAACTAATTATGACTTTGTCTTTTTCGTTAGGAACAATAGTTTTAATAATATTTAATTCTTCACTATTCATTTTTAATTATTAATTAAATAAACTGAATCTTCTCCCTCGTTTTCTTTCCAGTTTACTTTAACTTTTTCATTATTAATAGCATCTACTTGTCTTCCTCTATAATCAGGTTGTATTGGTAAGTGTCTGCTAAAACGTCTATCAATTAGTGTGAGGAGTTCTATTTCTTTAGGTCTTCCAAAGGTTTGTATTGCAGTTAATGCAGCTCTTATACTTCGCCCTGTATATAACACATCGTCTATAAATACAACCTTCTTATTTTCTACTATAAAATTTATATCAGTAGCATTAGCCTCTAAAGGTTTTTCTCCACGACGAAAATCGTCTCTAAAAAATGTAATATCGAGATGTCCTAGCTGAATATTTTTAATTTTATAATCAACTTTAAGTATTTCAGCTAATCGATTAGCAAGATATTTGCCACGAGGTTGTATGCCTATTAAAACAGTATTTGTAAAGTCCTTATGATTTTCAATAAGTTGACAAGCCAATCGATGAAGAATGATGTTTACCTCTTTTGCGTTAAGTAACACTTTTTGACTCATAAATTATCCAAACGTATTTGGAATGCAAAGATAATGCAAAATTTTATAATATGAACTAAATTAATCCAACCAACCTAAAAGTTAATAAAAAAGGATTTTGATATTTGAAAATAAACAATGCATCCTAACAACTCGTATGGCTCATTGCTACTAATCTTCATTTCGTAAAATCTCAGAGAATAAACCATTTGTGTCGTGAATTTTTCTATAATAGTTGCCTAAACAAGGAACTTAAACCAACAACAAACAAATGATAAAATTCATTTTTACATTTGAATCTATCAGGTCAAAATAATTAAAGAAATATTTCTTTAATGTGTTTTTTTATATTATATTTACATACTTTCTTTTAAATAAAGAAATATTTCTTTAACTGATTTTAATATGAAAACAAAAAATAATAAAAAAGTAACCATATCAGTGCCAACTATACGAAGATTGCCATTGTACTTATCATTTTTAAAATCATTACATTATAAAAAAATAAAATTTATAACTGCATCAGAAATAGCACGAAAATTACATGTCGATTCTACTCAAATTACAAAAGACTTTTCTGGTATTAATGTAAAAGGAAAAACTAACGTAGGATATGAAATAAAAGCTTTAATAAATGTAATTGAATCTTTTTTAGGATATGATATGCAATTAAATGCTTTTATAATTGGTGTTGGAAACCTTGGAAAAGCTTTGATTAATTTTAATGAATTTAACCTAGAGGGAATAGAAATTATAAAAGGTTTTGATGTAGCTGCTAAAGAAATAGGGAATAGAATAAATAATGTAGAAATATTCGATATAAATACTATTAAAGAACATTTTAACAAGACGCCTGTAGAGATAGGTATAATAACTGTACCAACGTACCATACTCAAAAAATAGCAGATATGTTAACTAAGTGCGGCATAAAAGCAATTTGGAATTTCTCTACTATGCCTATTTCTGCACCAGATGATATTATAATAGAAAATACATGTATGGATTCGAGTTTGGCAATGATAAAATGGAAGTTGAAAAAAAACACTCCACTTATATATAAAAACAGGATAATTTAATTAATATAAAAACTATAAATAATGAAACTAATAGAAAAAATAATAATAGCAACCGATTTTAGTAAATCATCTGAGAATGTTGTTGAGAATGCAATCGATTTAGCTAAAACATTTCAATCGACGGTTACACTTATATATGTTCTTCCAAATGACATCAAAAACGAAAAAGCAAGGCTTTTACTACACGATGCAGCAAAACAAAAGCTTAAAGCTATAGCAGAGAAGATTACAGACAAAGGAATAAAAGCAGACGAACCTGTTTTAGAATACGGTAACATTTCTGATAGGATTATTCAAACTGCCTACAGCATAAATGCTAATGTAATACTCATTGGAGCTGGCGAAAAATTGGAAAATGATGCATTTCAATTAGGAACTACTGCAGAAAAAATTATCAGAAAAAGTGAAAAGCCAGTATGGGTTATAAAGAATAATAGTTCTTTAAATATAAAAAACATACTATGTCCTGTCGATTTTTCGCCTGAATCTAACAATGCATTAAAAAATGCAATCTCTTTATCTCGCAGATTTAAAGCAAAGTTAATTATTTTTAATTCGTATAAAATAGATTACCCAACAGCACTCATTTCAAAAATGGATTGGGATGAAGAGAATGACAGAAAAGCTTCAGAGCACAAACAAGACTTCAATTTGTTCCTGAAAAATTTCAATTTGAAGGACATAAACTGGGCCAAAGAAATAAAAGGAGGTGATCCTGAAAAAGAAATACATAAAGCAATCTCTAGGTATAAATCAGATTTGCTCATTATGGGAACTTCTGGCAAAACAGGTTTAAGTAGATTGATTATGGGTAGTGTAACAAAAAAAGTAATAAGAGAAGTACCTTGCTCATTTATTACATTAAAATCTGAAGATATTATTAACCTTAAATTAGAAACTAGGATTCGTGATATTCAAAAACATTACGATGTAGCTGTTCAGCTTATGAATGATGGCTTTTATAAAAAATCAATTAATGAATTTGAATATTGCTTAAGTATTAACGATATGCACATACCTTCTTTTAAAGGCATAGCAGAAGTGTATGAAAGATTAGGTGATACTAATAGCGCAAAAAAATATAAAAATATAGCAAAGGAAGTTTTAGTTAGGATTTGGGATCTGCAAATAGAAGCTGAAATACGTAACAAGCACTTTAAAAACTAAAAAATTGAAACTATTAAATAAAGTAAAAAACATTTATAAAGAGGCTTGCGTTTCCATAATAATAAACACTCATAGAACAAAGCCAAATAATCAAAAAGATGAAATAAATCTTAAAAACCTTGTTAAAGAAGTCGAGAATAGACTTAATGAGACTTATAACAAACGATTTGTTTGGTCTATTATGGAAAACTTAAATAAAGTAGTAAATTCAATAAATCACAATTTTAATCTTGAAAGTCTAATTATATATGCAAATAATGATTTTGCTGAATATACTCGCTTACCAGTAAAAGTTAAAGACCGAGTTGTAATCGATTACTCCTTTTCAACAAGAGATTTAATAAGAGCAATGCATAATGAATCTGCCTATTATGTATTAGTTATTAGCAAGCAACAAGCTAGATTAATTGAAGCTTATGGTAATATAGTGGTAAAAGAATTAAAAGATGATTTTAAAATGGAAAACTCATTATACACAACCGATAAAGCAAAATTATCAACCAATAATGAACAAGACAATTTGATAGAGGAGTTTTTTAACCGAGTAGATAAAAATGTTTTAAGTTCAATAAAAAACCATAATCTACCTATATTATTAGCAACTATAACTCGAAATTATTCACATTATAAAAAAATAGCAGACAAAAAAGAGTTCATTATTGGTCATTTAAATGGTAATAAAGACAATGAAACTGCACAAAATATTATTTCAGATGCTTGGAAAATGATGTTGCCACTTATTAAAAAAAAGAATGCTTCAAGGATTGTCGAATTAAAAAAAGGAGTATCTGATGGAAAAATTTTAAGTGATTTAAACGAAATATGGAAAGCAATACAACACGGAAAAGGGAAAACCTTGTTTGTAAAACGAGGTTATTTTCAAGCAGTAGTAATGAAAGACAATCACATAACTTTAACAGATAAAAAAAATATAGACCAAATAAATTTCAAAGATGATATTGTTGATGAAATGATAGAACAAACAATGTCTTTAGGTGGAGATATTATCTTTATGGAGGGAGATGAATTAAAAGAGTTTAACAATTTAGCCTTATTAACACGGTATTAAATACAATAAATCAACCGTCGAAATTATTAATAATAACACATACTGTACAGTTTAATGTCGATGGAGAAAACATGGTTAATCTTAAGAGTGAAAATTACAAATTACTACAATTTCATTATCACGCATTAAGCTATCATACCATTGATGGAAAATATTTTCCGTTAGAAGTTCATTTCGTTCACCAACACTCTGATACTTATTTAGCGGTATTAAGTATTATGTTTAAAGATGGAAAAGATAATGACCTTTTTTCACACAACATTTAGATAATTCCCCAACAAGTAAAGGCGAATACAAACCAGATGAGAAAATTGATTTACTAAACCTTTTTCCTGAAAGCAGAAGCTACTTTATTATAAAGGCTCACTAACAACACCTCATTGTTCGAAAGTAGTAAATTGGTATGTGCTTAAAAATCCAGCAGAAGCTTCAATAGCGCAAATTGAAAAATTCTCACAAATACTTATATAAATTAAAGTATAAGCAAAAGTGCAAAAACCAGTATCAAACTATTTGTAATTCGTTTTGCTTTTTTAAAACAATCTAAATTAGTTATAATTTTAGATAGCAATAAAGTTTTTTGAAAGAAATGAGTTTTTAGAAGTACCATAAATCAATAATTTAGTAACTAATGCGAATCAAGGGTTGAGAATACATTAAAAAAACAAGTTTAATTAGTTGA
>CAYRVY010000080.1:0-7836 GCA_964427695.1 uncultured Flavobacteriaceae bacterium | reverse complement strand
CAACACAAGCTGAAAGATTAAATTTCTCATCTATTAAAAATAGAACAGAATATCCGGATTTCTTGGATATTCAGATTAAATCCTTTCAGGATTTTTTCCAATTAGAAACAAAATCAGAAGAAAGAGGTTCAGAAGGGTTATACAACACCTTCATGGAAAACTTCCCTATTACAGATACACGTAATCAATTTGTCTTGGAGTTTTTGGATTATTTTATAGATCCGCCAAGATATACAATAGAAGAGTGTATAGAAAGAGGTCTTACTTATAGTGTACCACTAAAGGCAAGGCTAAAATTGTACTGTACAGATCCAGAACACGAGGATTTTGAGACCATTGTTCAAGATGTATATTTAGGCACTATTCCTTATATGACTCCAAGAGGAACGTTTTGCATCAATGGAGCAGAACGTGTTGTAGTTTCACAATTGCATCGTTCTCCAGGAGTTTTCTTTGGACAATCATTTCATGCTAATGGTACAAAATTATATTCTGCAAGAGTTATACCTTTTAAAGGGTCTTGGATAGAATTTGCTACAGACATCAATCAAGTGATGTATGCCTATATTGATAGAAAGAAAAAGTTACCAGTAACAACACTTTTTAGAGCTATAGGATTTGAAAGAGATAAAGATATTCTTGAAATATTTGATCTTGCTGAAGAAATAAAAGTATCAAAATCTGGATTAAAAAAAGTTATTGGTCGTAAGCTTGCTGCTCGTGTGCTTAACACTTGGCATGAAGATTTTGTAGATGAAGACACAGGAGAAGTAGTATCAATTGAAAGAAACGAAATTGTTTTAGATAGAGATACAGAATTAGACAAAGATAATATTCAAGAAATTATAGATGCTAATGTAAAAACTATTCTTTTACATAAAGAAGATGGGCAACTCGCTGACTATGCAATTATTCACAATACACTACAAAAAGACCCTACAAACTCCGAAAAAGAAGCTGTAGAACATATATACCGTCAATTACGTAATGCCGAACCACCAGATGAAGAAACGGCAAGAGGTATTATCGATAAACTTTTCTTTAGCGATCAACGCTATAATTTGGGAGAAGTAGGTCGTTATAGAATGAACAAAAAGTTAGGACTTGATATCGATATGGATAAAAAAGTTCTTACTAAAGAAGATATTATTACTATAGTAAAATATTTAATAGAATTAATAAACGCTAAAGCAGAGATTGATGATATAGATCACTTATCTAATCGTCGTGTAAGAACTGTTGGAGAACAATTGGCTTCACAGTTTGGCGTTGGTTTAGCTAGAATGGCACGTACTATTCGAGAACGTATGAATGTTCGTGATAACGAAGTGTTTACACCTATCGATTTGATAAATGCTAAAACATTATCTTCAGTAATTAATTCATTTTTTGGTACAAACCAGTTATCTCAATTCATGGATCAAACAAATCCATTAGCAGAGTTAACTCACAAACGTCGTTTATCAGCATTAGGACCTGGAGGTTTATCAAGAGAAAGAGCAGGTTTCGAAGTTCGAGATGTACACTATACTCATTATGGCCGTTTATGTCCTATAGAAACACCTGAAGGACCAAATATTGGTTTAATTTCTTCCCTTTCAGTTTATGCAAAAATAAATTCAATGGGATTCATCGAAACACCTTATAGAAAAGTTGAAAATGGTGTTGTCGATATTAAAGGGAAGCCAATTTATTTAAATGCTGAAGAAGAAGAAGAAAAACTAATTGCTCAAGCTAATATTCCTGTTGATGAAAAAGGTAAAATTTTAGAAGATAAAATTATTGCCAGACAAGAAGGAGATTTCCCAGTTGTTGAACCAAAGGATATTCATTTTACAGATGTTGCACCTAACCAAATTTCTTCAATATCTGCATCCTTAATCCCTTTCTTGGAACACGATGATGCAAATAGAGCATTGATGGGTTCTAATATGATGAGACAAGCCGTACCATTACTACGCCCACAATCACCAATTGTAGGTACTGGATTAGAACGTCGAGTAGCATCAGATTCTAGAGTGCTAATTAATGCTCAAGGTAGTGGATTAGTATTATATGTAGATGCAGATGAAATTATAATTAAATACGATCGTACCGAAGAAGAAGAGATGGTAAGTTTTGATAGTAATATTATTACATATCCATTAACGAAATTCAGAAAAACAAATCAAGGAACTTCTATAAATCTCAAGCCTATTGTTGTAAAAGGCGATAGAGTAATTGAAGGACAAGTATTATGCGAAGGCTATGCAACTCAAAAGGGAGAATTAGCTTTAGGTAGAAATTTGAAAGTTGCCTTTATGCCTTGGAAAGGATATAACTTTGAAGATGCTATTGTTATTTCCGAAGAAGTGGTACGCGACGATATTTTTACCTCTATTCATATCGATGAGTATTCTTTAGAAGTAAGAGATACAAAATTAGGTAATGAAGAGTTAACAAACGACATTCCTAATGTTTCAGAGGAAGCAACAAAAGACCTTGACGAAAACGGAATGATTCGTATTGGTGCAGAGATTAACCCTGGTGATATTCTTATAGGTAAAATAACACCTAAAGGAGAAAGCGATCCAACTCCAGAAGAAAAACTATTAAGAGCTATCTTTGGAGATAAAGCTGGAGATGTTAAAGATGCATCTTTAAAAGCATCCCCTTCTTTACATGGCGTTGTTATTGATAAAAAACTATTTGCGCGTGCCATTAAAGACAAGCGTAAAAGAACTCAAGATAAAGAAGATATTGCCAATTTAGAAGATATATACGATAAAAAGTTTGATGATTTACAAATAGTTCTTATAGAAAAACTTTTTGCTATTATAAGTGGAAAAACAGCACAAGGTGTATTTAATGATTTAGGCGAAGAAGTTTTCCCTAAAGGAAAGAAATTTACTTTAAAAATGTTAAATTCTGTTGATGATTATGCACATTTAGTTTCTGGCAAATGGACTACAGATAAGCAAACAAACTCACTTGTGTCAGAATTAATCCATAACTATAAGATTAAAGAAAATGATTTACAAGGGTCGTTAAGACGTGAGAAATTTACGATATCTGTAGGAGACGAATTACCTGCAGGAATCATTAAACTTGCTAAAGTTTACATTGCTAAAAAACGCAAACTAAAAGTAGGAGATAAAATGGCTGGACGACATGGTAACAAAGGTATTGTTGCTCGTATTGTTCGCGCCGAAGATATGCCATTTTTAGAAGATGGTACACCTGTAGATATAGTATTAAACCCTCTTGGAGTACCTTCTCGTATGAATATTGGGCAGATATACGAAACGGTATTAGGTTGGGCAGGACAAAAATTAGGACGTAAATACGCCACACCTATTTTTGACGGAGCAACTTTAGATCAAATTAACGAATTTACAGACGAAGCTGAAATTCCAAGATTTGGTCACACTTATTTATACGATGGTGGTACTGGAGTGCGATTTGACCAACCTGCAACCGTAGGTGTCATTTATATGTTAAAACTTGGTCATATGGTAGACGATAAGATGCATGCGCGTTCAATTGGGCCATACTCTTTAATTACGCAACAACCTCTTGGTGGTAAAGCACAGTTTGGTGGTCAGAGATTTGGAGAGATGGAAGTTTGGGCGCTTGAAGCTTACGGAGCATCTAGTACTTTAAGAGAAATTCTAACAGTAAAATCTGATGATGTTATTGGTAGAGCAAAAACTTATGAAGCTATTGTAAAAGGCGAACCAATGCCTGAACCTGGACTACCAGAATCTTTTAACGTGTTAATGCACGAATTAAAAGGCTTAGCGTTAGACATTAGATTAGAAGAATAGTAAATAAATTCATTCATTATCAACCATATATTATGGCAAGAAATCAAGATAGGAATACAGTACAGAGATTTAATAAAATCTCAATAGGTTTAGCATCTCCTGAATCAATTTTAGGAGCTTCTCGTGGAGAAGTTTTAAAACCAGAAACTATAAATTATAGAACACATAAACCAGAGCGTGACGGATTATTCTGTGAACGTATTTTTGGTCCCATAAAAGATTTCGAATGTGCTTGTGGAAAATACAAACGTATTAGATATAAAGGAATTATTTGTGATCGTTGTGGTGTTGAAGTAACCGAAAAGAAAGTTCGTCGTGATCGTGTAGGACATATTAATTTAGTTGTACCAGTTGCACATATTTGGTATTTCCGTTCGTTACCAAATAAAATTGGATACCTTCTTGGATTACCATCTAAGAAGTTAGATATGATTATTTATTATGAACGTTATGTGGTTATTCAACCTGGAAATACAGTAAATGCAGAAGGCGAACCATTGCAAAAAATGGATTTCTTAACCGAAGAAGAATATTTAAATATTCTTGAATCTCTTCCACAAGAAAATCAATATTTAGACGATTCCGATCCTGAAAAATTTATTTCAAAAATGGGAGCCGAATGTTTAATTGAACTTTTATCCAGAATAGATTTAGACGGTTTATCTTTTGAATTACGCCATAAAGCAAATAACGAAACTTCAAAACAGCGTAAAACGGAAGCCTTAAAACGCCTACAAGTTGTAGAAGCATTAAGGGAAGCAAATCTAAATAGAGAGAATCTTCCAGAATGGATGATTATGAAAGCTATTCCGGTGATTCCACCAGAATTACGACCATTAGTACCACTTGATGGAGGACGTTTTGCTACTTCCGATTTAAATGATTTATACAGACGTGTAATTATTCGAAACAATCGCCTTAAGAGACTTGTAGAGATTAAAGCTCCAGAAGTAATACTTCGTAACGAGAAACGTATGTTACAAGAATCGGTAGATTCTTTATTCGATAATACTCGAAAATCATCAGCAGTAAAAACAGATTCTAACAGACCACTTAAGTCATTATCAGATTCTCTTAAAGGAAAACAAGGACGATTTCGTCAAAACTTACTTGGTAAACGTGTTGATTATTCTGCACGTTCAGTAATTGTTGTTGGACCAGATTTGAAATTGTTTGAATGTGGAATACCAAAAAACATGGCAGCCGAACTGTACAAGCCTTTTGTAATTAGAAAACTAATTGAAAGAGGAATTGTAAAAACTGTAAAATCTGCTAAAAAGATAATAGACAGGAAAGAACCAGTAGTTTGGGATATTTTAGAGAATGTTTTAAAAGGTCATCCAGTACTTTTAAATCGCGCTCCTACATTGCATAGGCTTGGTATTCAAGCTTTTCAGCCAAAACTTATTGAGGGTAAAGCAATACAATTACATCCTTTAGTATGTACTGCATTTAATGCCGATTTTGATGGCGACCAAATGGCTGTACATTTACCATTAGGTCCAGAAGCGATACTTGAGGCACAATTGTTAATGTTAGCATCTCATAATATTTTAAATCCAGCTAACGGTTCTCCAGTTACTGTACCTTCTCAAGATATGGTTCTCGGATTGTATTATATGACCAAGCTACGTAAATCTACACCTGAAGCAAAAGTTCTGGGTGAAGGGTTAACTTTCTATTCACCCGAAGAAGTTACAATAGCATATAACGAAAAGAAAGTAGATTTAAATGCAGCTATAAAAGTTAGAACCAAAGATTTTAATGTTGAAGGAGAATTAGTTAATCAACTTATAGAAACTACAGTAGGTAGAGTTTTATTTAATGAGGAAGTTCCTGAAATAGCTGGTTATATTAATGAAGTACTAACCAAAAAATCTTTGAGAGATATTATTGGTGATATCTTAAAAGTTACTAGTGTACCAGAAACAGCGGTTTTTCTTGATGAAATTAAAACATTAGGATTTAAATTTGCTTTTCAAGGAGGCTTGTCCTTTAGTCTCGGAGATATTATTATTCCACCAGAAAAACATGAAATGATTGCAGCTGCTAATAAGCAAGTAGATGGTGTTAAGGTAAACTATAATATGGGACTTATAACAAATAATGAGCGTTATAACCAAGTTATTGATATTTGGACATCTACAAATGCAGAATTAACAGAGCTGTCTATGAAACGAATTAGAGAAGATAAGCAAGGATTTAATTCGGTATATATGATGCTTGATTCAGGAGCTCGTGGTTCTAAAGAACAGATTCGTCAACTTACAGGAATGCGTGGTTTAATGGCGAAACCTAAAAAATCTAATGCTGGTGGAGGAGAAATTCTTGAAAAACCGATTCTTTCAAACTTAAAAGAAGGACTTTCAATTTTAGAATACTTTATTTCTACGCATGGGGCACGTAAAGGACTTGCAGATACAGCTCTTAAAACAGCAGATGCAGGTTATTTAACACGTCGATTGGTTGATGTATCACAAGATGTTATAGTTAATATTGTGGACTGTGGTACATTAAGAGGTGTTACTGTAGAGCCACTTAAGAAGAATGAAGAAGTTGTAGAAACTTTAGAAGAAAGAATTGTTGGTCGTACCTCATTATACGATGTTTATAATCCATTAACAGAAGAATTATTAGTAGCAGCTGGAGGTCATATTCATGAAGATATAGCTAAGAATATTGAAGAGTCTCCTGTAGATGCTGTCGAAGTACGATCTGCTTTAACTTGCGAAGCCAAAAAAGGAATCTGTTCCATGTGTTACGGACGTAATCTAGCAACAGGAAAAATGGTACAACGAGGTGAAGCCGTTGGTGTAGTTGCTGCACAATCTATTGGTGAACCTGGAACACAATTAACACTTCGTACGTTCCACGTTGGTGGTATTGCAGGTAACATTTCTGAAGAAAATAAACTTGCTGTTAAGTTTGATGGTAAAGCCGAAATAGAAGACTTAAAAACCGTTAAAGGAACAGATAGTGAAGGAAACGAAATTGATATTGTAATTTCTAGAACTTCCGAACTTAAACTTACAGATGATAAAACAGGAATTACATTAAGTACAAATAATATTCCTTATGGTTCTACCATTTTTATTAAAAACGGTAAGAAACTTAAGAAAGGCGATGTTATCTGTCAATGGGATCCTTATAATGGTGTTATTATTTCAGAATTTTCTGGGAAAATTAAATATGAAAACATTGAACAAGGTATAACTTACCAAGTAGAAATCGATGAACAAACTGGTTTCCAGGAAAAAGTAATTTCTGAATCTAGAAACAAGAAATTAATACCAACTTTACTAATTATTGATAATAAAGATGAAATAATACGTTCTTATAATTTACCTGTTGGAGCGCATTTAATGATAGATGATGGTGAGAAGATTAACGTTGGAAAAATATTGGTAAAAATCCCTCGTAAGTCTGCTAAAGCAGGTGATATTACTGGTGGTTTACCACGTGTTACAGAGTTATTCGAAGCTCGTAATCCTTCCAATCCTGCTGTAGTTAGCGAAATAGATGGAGTGGTTTCTTTTGGTAAAATAAAAAGAGGTAACCGTGAAATTATTATCGAATCTAAAACTGGTCAGATTAAGAAATATTTGGTTAAATTATCTAATCAAATTCTTGTTCAGGAAAATGATTATGTAAAAGCAGGTATGCCTTTATCTGATGGTTCTATTACACCTAACGATATATTAAACATTAAAGGACCTTCTGCTGTACAGCAATATTTAGTAAATGAAGTCCAAGAAGTTTATAGATTACAAGGTGTAAAAATTAATGACAAACACTTTGAGGTTGTTGTTAGACAGATGATGCGTAAAGTAAGAATTGTAGATTCTGGAGATACCATTTTCTTAGAAAACCAATTGGTTCATAAATCTGATTTTATTGTAGAGAATGATGGAATTTTTGGAAAGAAAATAATTGAAGACGAAGGAGATTCAGAAAATTTCAAACTAGGACAAATGGTTACAGCTAGAGATTTACGTGATGAAAACTCTATTTTACGACGTGAAGATAAAAA
>CAYRVY010000079.1:6326-7873 GCA_964427695.1 uncultured Flavobacteriaceae bacterium | reverse complement strand
CTTTTTACGTTTCAACTCTCTCAAAAACACCAATGCTTCTGCCATTCTTTTTTCTTTATGATCAAATGCTTGAATGTTTGGTGCTTCTCCTGTTTTTTTTCTCCATTCTAAGATTTTTGGCCACAATAAAATTGCTTCTTCCTCCGTCATTTCAAACTTGGTAGCTTGAATATGCTCATCAATCAGTTTTAAAACCTGTGTGGTTACTGACTTAGACAAAATCTCAAATGCTTTTTGAAATGGATTTACTCGGTCTATCAAATCAATATGAATATCATCAATATTGACAAAACTCCCTGCCATTCTAATAAATTTCTTATCACCTTGCTCTTCAATGGTACTATTTTTAATAACCGAATCTACTACTACGTGTTGCCTAACCGCTTCTACGTCTTCATCATTTAAATCAGGATATATTTCTCTAATTATTTTTGGTATCAAAACCGTATTAATTACTTCAGGTTCAATATTCCTTGGCATTGCTTTAAGCATTTGAGGATTTTGCAAAATTTTTGCCTTCAAATCATTCAAATCTGTTTCTATAATATCTTTCGCTCTTTGTGAAGTAGGTAATTTGAATCCTCTTATTTTAATAGTGTTTTCATCATCAGTTTCGTTTTCCTCCTCATCGTCATCTTTTTTAAGTTTGAATTTAAAGTTTGGTGCTAAAACTTGTTCCATTAACAGAGATGCTGTAATTGCTTTGAGCATATTGTTTACTGACAGTTTTACATCATCATTTTCAGCATCTGGTTGTGCGATGAGGTTGGTAAACTGAACGTGAGTTTTATTACTGCTATCTCTAGTGGCTCTACCAATAATTTGGATTATTTCGGTTAAAGAACCTCTATAGCCAATGGTTAATGCGTGTTGGCAATAAGGCCAATCAAAACCTTCTTTTGCCATCCCTAAAGCAATTATAATATCTATATCATCTGCCGATTTTATTTCTCTTAAATAAGCACTTATTTTGTCTCTTGATTTTGGATTATCATTTACCAAATCGGCAACTTTTAATGTTTTGCCTGTTTTATGACTTTTAATATGTAAAACGCCTGTTGTTTCATCTTGATAATCCAATTCTCCTAAAACTTCCATGATATGATCAACTTCATCATATTTTTTCTTAGAAGATTCAGCAGAATTTACACTGGGAATATGAATAATAGTTTTTAAATCTTCATCTAATATTTCTGCCAATTCTGACATTTCTTTTTCAGGATGTTTTTTAAAATACCTACCTGTATAAAAGTGATAGCCAATACCTAAAGATTTTAAATACTCATAACCATTTAATTGTTGATAATAGGTATAGGTAACTTTAGTAAATTTTGTTTCATCTTCTGGCATTAAAACAGGCACATTATCTCCTCTAAAGTACGAACCTGTCATAGCCACAATATGTGCATTTGAGTTTGCCATAATACTTTTTAATACTTGCCCTAAAATATTATCACCTTCTGCCGAAACGTGATGAAATTCATCAATTGCAACCAATGTATTATCCAATTTTTTAACGTCTAAACCTTGAAAAGCAAAACGCAAAG
>CAYRVY010000079.1:0-6226 GCA_964427695.1 uncultured Flavobacteriaceae bacterium | reverse complement strand
TGGTGCTTTTACTTTTTCCTGTTTGTTGGTATGTTACGTGAACTAAATTTGGCATATTATGAGTCCTTGTTTTTATCTATTAATTTTTTCATCTCTCTGTCAAAATCCGAAATGTAATTTTGGTCTTGGATAACTCTAAATTTATTGTATTCTGTTTCTGCTTTTAGTTTGGCTTCCAACATAGATATTTTTCCTTTGTCTTTTAAAATTGGATAATCTGCCAATTCTAAAAATTGGACTAAAAACCCGTCCCAATCTTGCATATTCATTACGGTTCTATTTCTTGCTCTGTTTTCAGCCAAGTCTAAATAAGAAGTTACTATTCGTTGTAATAGTTCTAAATGGGCTGTGTTTAAATAGTTTTTGGCAATACTTGCGTCACTTTTTAAGATTTTCCCTTTTGGTGCTAGTTTCCAAGTTTTTAAACCCATATAAATTTTGGTCGCATCTGCTTCTATATAAATAATTTCGGCTGCTGTTTTTCCTGTAATTGCCCAATGTAATTTGTTTTGAACAGTGGCAAAAAAGTGTTTAGTAATATCCGATTTGTTATCATAATCTGCGGAAAGAGCATAGATGTCTGTTATTTTTTGATACAACCTTCTTTCACTCAAACGAATTTCACGAATTCGCTCCAACATTTCGTCAAAATAATCTACACCAAAATGCTTAATTTGTTTTAAGCGTTCATCATCCATAGCAAAACCTTTGATGATGTATTCGTGTAGTACTTCGGTTGCCCATTTACGGAATTCAATGGCTCTATGTGAGTTTACTCGATAGCCAATAGCTGTAATTGCTTTTAAGTTATAATATTTTATTTCTTTGGTCTGGGTCTTTCCTTCTATTGCTCCGTGTTGAGTGGTATGTGCAAATTTTGCACATACTGAATTTTCGTTTAGTTCACCACTTTCAAAAATATTTTTAAGATGTTTACTTATTACAGTTCTATCCTTTTCAAACAGTTCTGCTATGCGTTTTTGTGTTAACCAAAGTGTTTCATTTTGAAAATAAACGTCAATATTTACTTTGCCTTTTTCTGTTTGGAAAATCACAAAATTGTTAAACGGCTGTAATTCTTTATTTTTATTTATGTCATCTTCTTTGCTCATTTGGCTTTCTTCTTTCTTGTTTTCTTTTGCTTTGCAAAAAGGGTATCTTTTTTTATCATTTCTTCATATTGCTTAAACAAATACTCCAACCTTTCGGTATCGTTTTTAAAAGGCTGTAAACGGTAACATTGCTCTATGGCAGTATCTAATTCTTGATGTGCTTGTAGCAAACCTTTAGGCATAGTATCTGGATTGTACATTTGTGCCATTGTTTTACTTGGGTGTTTGGCTCTTTCGTCTAATATAGCAAATACATATAAGTTTAGATTTTCTTTTTGTTTGGTGCTTATGTTTGGAAATGGAAAAGTATTGTAGCATAGTGTATTTGAATATTGCATATCCATTTTTAATCTACCTGCTACTGCCTTTACCCAAACTATATGCATTCTTGATGAAATAACACCAAATAACCAAGGTTCTGCCTTATAAATAACTCTTGTTGCATTTGATGGAACATAAGTATCATTAAAGTAGCCAATAGGAATGTACTTTCTTCTTTCTGAACCTGTCTGTGGTACTAAAATAAATTCTCCTTTTTGATGTTTATCTTCATCAAAGAAATGTGATGTTTCTGCCTTTGTTTGCGTTGCTTTTTTCTTACTGTTTAATCTAAAAATTTCAACTTTATCAAAACGTTCTACTAACTCAGGTATTTGGTAGGCTTCTTTTACAGTTTCATCTGTTATATGTACGCAATATCTATATTTGCCTCTTATAAATTCTTGTGCTCCAATATATTTTTTGATAAACTTTTTTGCTTTTGGATTTTGAGAAATTAATTTGTCTTTTTCTTCTTGTATTAAAAGTAAGTTGCCATTATCTCCTGGCGAACTACCTTTAATCATTGCAGGTAAAGCACTTAAAGGCTTCATTCTTGAAGAAACATAAACATTAACTGTATTGGTTAAATATGGACTAATATTTTTTACTAATTTTTTTAAGTTATTATGATAAAGAAATTTTTCTGTGTTATCAATATTTCTAATTCCAATAATAACGACAGCAACACCTGCATTTCCTTTGGCATTGTTGGTCCATTTAAAAGATTGATGTGCAAAACCTATTTCTTGTTCTTTATTTAATATTAAAGGCCATAATAAAGCCACTTGTTCGCCTTGTGTAATAGAATTAGTAGTAACAAATGCATATTTGCCTTTAGTATTTTGAATATATTCAGTAGCCTTATAAAACCAACACGCTATGTAATCTAATTTTTTATAATTATTTACTCTTGCAAAGACAATTTTCATACCATCTTTTTGGGCTTCATCTTGTCTACTATATCCCAGATAAGGCGGGTTTCCAATAATATAAACCTCTTCGGTTTTACTAATTGGGCAAGCGATTTTCCAATCTACTCTGGTGGCATTTCCATGTGTTATTTGTCCTGCTTGTTTAAGTGGTAGAATTGGTTTAGATTTTCCATAGTCAAAAAGTGTATCTTCAAAAACTCGGTTCATTTGGTGTTCGGCAAGCCAAAGGGAGAGTATTGCCATTTCGTGAGCAAAATCGTCTATTTCTATGCCGTAAAATTGCGAGAGTTGTATAGAAGTCCATTCCCAAGTTGGGTTAGGTTCTAAATCAATAATTTTTTCTAAAATTTTATTTTCCAATAAACGGATTTCTTTGTAGGTAATAATCAAGAAATTCCCACTACCACAGGCTGGGTCAAAAAATTTAATTTTTGATATTCTGTTTATTAGTTTTCGCAGTTGATTTATGGTTGTAGCTTTTTCAAATTCTTTATACAATTCATCTAAAAATAAAGGCTTTATTAATTTTAGAATATTGGTTACAGAGGTATAATGCATTCCTAAATCACTACGATAATCAGGTATTACAACTGCTTGTATCATAGAGCCAAAAATATCTGGATTGATATTTTTCCATTCAAGGTCGCCTAAATCTATTAGTGTTTTTCTTGCTTTATGTGTAAAAATTGGTGCATTGATGTTGTCTTCAAACAAGCCACCATTTACATATTCAAATTTTCTTAAATACTCAAGAAAATCATCTGCATTTTCAGTCTTTAATCTTTTAAATAAATCGTCTAAAAATGTATGGGTATCTTTTCCGTTTTCGGTTGTATGTTGTGATAAGGTATTGGTAAAAATATCATCTTCAAAAATCTCGGTATCTTCTGCAAAAAAACAAAACAACAAACGAGATAAGAAAATATTAAGTTTATGAATATCTTCTTTTGAGTTGTAAATTTCAGGGTTTTCTTCAATCAGCAAATCAAACAAAGAAGCCATTTTGTAAGAAGCGTTTCTATCAGCTTCATTGTCGTTTTTTGCATTGTAAACTTCACTACCTGCTAATGGTAAAAAGAAATCGAAATAATTAGGTAGTTCTTCAATTTTAATATCTAAATTCTTACCTAATTTAAGGTCTTTTGCCACCAAATGTTTAAAATCGGTAAGGATTGCAAACCTTGGTTGATGTTTTAAAACTCGGTTTTCTTTTACAATTTCATCAATACTACTCAACAATTTATCAGATGCTTCAACTTTAAAGAAAATTTTCTTCTTGTAAAGTATTTCGCCTTCAACTTTAGACAAGTTGTAGTCTCCTTTTTTAAGACGAGTTACAGAAGTCTTTGAAATTCCGTAGGCAATCAACAAATCATAAATAAATTCATCTTTCGAGAAATTTTCTACAATAGATTGTACGTTATGTTGTATTTCGGTTGATTTCATTACAATTCTAACTTTCTTAAATGACGCATTACTTCTCTTAAAACGGTTTCAAAGTCTGGTAAATCTTTAATTTGGTCTGCCATAGATTTTTGCCAACGTCCTTTGTATTGTGGTAATCTTTGTTCGAGTTTGGTATGGAAATAGGTTGGGTTAATATTTTTGTTTTCACATTTTTCTTTGAACTCTGTGATGTAATAATCAACATCCATTTTGTGAATTTTCAATAAATACCAAATATCATAAAAATCACGAGCTTGCATTCTTTGCATTACCGAACGTAGTTTTTCAACTAAGACTTCTTCCAAAGAATAGCAGAGTAGTTGGTGTTCTTCTTGGTCTGTATAATCAATAAATATATTATTCAAAATAGGTTCAAAAACTAATTTTTCACTTCTCGAAATATCAACTTTCACTTTTTTATTTGCACCCAAACCACCAAGCGGACCAATATAGCTGATATAAAAATTGATTCCGCCATCTTGATGTTCGTGCTTGTCCCGATGACTATCGGAATCAATAATTTCAAGTGGAATATTTGCTTCTTCTTTGATATACTCAAATACTTCTGTAAACCATTCAAAAATTTGCTCATTGGTTACAGCATCATCAAGTAAGGTAAAATCAAGGTCTTCCGAAAAACGGTAATCTTCAAAATACACTTTCTTTAAAACAGTTCCACCTTTAAAAACAATTGCTTTTGAAAGTGCAGCATGTTGAGATACTCCTTGAAGAATCCAAGACAGCATATAATCCTTTTCAATTTGTTGGTCACGAACACCAACTGCACGAGCTTTATTTTGTATTTCTCCTGGTTTTATCACGTATAAATAGCAGATTTAATGGTTTCTGTTTCTAAATTTTGTTGAATGCTCCAACGACTAATCATTTTTCCTGATTTAGGTAATTCGGTATCTAAAAGCACATAAGATGCTGTTTTTAGTTTGTTGAGTTTCGGAATAATGTCAGTTTCTATTTCCAGTATTTCTAATATAAAACCTAAACGCTTAATAACTGCTTGTGATTTGAATCGTTCTGCATATTCAAAAAGTTTATCGAACTTAATTTTATCTTTTGAAGTATAAATTGCTGTTGCCACTTCAACAATTCCGCCTGCATAATCCGGTTTAAACAAGCAGTCAATAACTGTTTTTTCTAAATCAGAACACAATACTTTGTTAAAGCTATCAATCCATATTTTTTTAGCTCCAAAAAAATGGTTTTCGTTATGGTAAATAAATTGAAAATCAACATTCTTTATTTTAATTGTTGAAGGACGAAATTGTTTTGATACAACAATTTGTTCTTTCAGTGATGGTTGAGTAATCAAATTATGAATTTGCAGTGCTGAGTAATAGCCAATATAGTGATTGTCTCCTTTTGTAAGATGTCCTGCAATAATATGCCAATCAGGCATAAAAGATTCAGCATCTTTTTCATAAGGAATTATGAAGTATAAACCTTTTTTTAAACGCATTAAGAGTCCTCTTTTTACCATATCGCTCAATAATTCCTTTAAGGCACTATTGCTTGATTTGGGTAATGCATTTACTGCTTCAGCATAAGCAAAACAATCTTGGTCTAACTTATTAAAGTAAGTCAGAATATGATTTGATTGCGTTGATATGTTTTTTATTCTCATAGTTTATACGTCAGCTTAAAACTGACTACAATGATACAAATAATTATTTGAAAATTAATATCAAAAATTATTATTTAATGTGTTTAGGTCAGTTTTATTCTGTCTAAATTGATATGAAACATAATTTCTTGAGTTTAGGTGGCGATGGTGAAGTGAAAGTTCTTTTGAATTTACTTCCCTTTTTTCATTTTAAAATAATGCGCTTGAACCTGCTGAGTCTTTTCTTTTAGCTTGTGTACAACCTCATGATAAAAAACGTTCCTATGTTTGTTTATCAACTGTAAAACGAAGGTCATCTGTTTTCTTGAAAAAATCAAGTTAAAAAACAAACACTTTCAATGTTATCGAATAGTTTTTTATAAAAAATCACTTTTAATAATTAGAGCCCTACTTTTTTTATCTGCTATATTTTACTATTTTTGCCGCATTAAAAAAATAAATAATTAACATATGGAATTATTAGTAAAATTTTTACCAGCCTTTGGTGTTTTAGCACTCTTGTTTGTATTCTTTAAAAATATTTGGGTTACAAAACAGGAACAAGGCGATGCAAAAATGACACGTATTGCAAAAAATATTGCAGAAGGCGCAATGTCATTCTTAAAAGCTGAATACAAAGTGTTAGCAATTTTTGTAGCAGCAGTAGCAATCTTATTATATTTTAAAGGAGCTTCTGAAGCAGGTTCTAACGGAATGGTAGCATTATCATTCGTAGTTGGTGCTGTATGTTCAGCATTAGCAGGTTTTATAGGAATGAAAGTTGCAACCAAAGCAAA
>CAYRVY010000078.1:0-7927 GCA_964427695.1 uncultured Flavobacteriaceae bacterium | reverse complement strand
TAGTAAATTCATAATATGAATATACGAATAATAGCTGATTTAAACTAGAGCCAACTTTTATCATAAATCTTTTATCATCCAAACACCACATGAGCAATGTCCTGTATTGCCCAAAGGTTTATCCAGATGAATAAATCCCTTTTTTTTATAAATATGTATAGCTGCTTTAAGTTGTGAAGCCGATTCTAAATAACACTTTTCATAACCAAAATCTTTTGCAGCCTGCATACATTTATCGAACATCATTTTGCCAAAACCTTTACCTCTTATTGATGGCGAAAAATACATTTTTTGTAGTTCGCAAACATCTTCTTCAAAATCTCTTAACGATTTTATCCCTCCACCTCCATACACAACTCCATTTTCTTCAATTACATAATACGCTTCTTTTTCGCTTTGGTAAGACTCAAACATATTAGGTGTTTCTTTATCTTCATAAGCTGTACCAATTAATGGCATATTAAATTCGTGGAAAATATCTTTAATTATTCTTTCAATTACTGGATTATCTTCAGGTTTAATTTCTCTGATTAAAAAATCATTCACACTAATAAAATTATGTAGTTTTGTGGATGTGAAGATACATGAAAAATACATAAAACGCTGTATTGATATTGGCAATAATGGACTTGGATCCACAAGACCAAATCCCATGGTTGGATGTGTTATTATTCACGAAAACACAATTATTGGAGAAGGCTACACAAGTGCTTATGGTGGCAATCATGCCGAAGTAAATGCAATTAAATCTGTTAAAAATAAATCTTTACTTCATTTGACTACGCTTTATGTAACGTTAGAACCTTGCTCACATTTTGGAAAAACACCTCCTTGTAGTGATTTGATTATCGAACACAAAATTCCTAATGTAGTTATTGGCACAATAGACACTCACGATAAAGTGGCTGGACAAGGAATTGCAAAATTAAAAGCTGCTGGCTGCAATGTTACTGTTGGTGTTCTTGAAAGTGAATGCAAACAACACCACAAACGTTTTTTTACATTTCATAATAAAAAACGTCCTTATGTTATTTTAAAATGGGCAGAAACTACTGATGGATTTATTGCTCCTTCAGCCAAAAAAGAAAATGCACCTATTTGGATTACTAATATCTATTCAAGACAATTAGTACATAAATGGAGAGCAGAAGAGCAAGCTATATTAATTGGTACAAATACTGTAACAGAAGACAACCCAAGTTTAACTACTAGAAATTGGAAAGGAAATAATCCTATTAGAATAGTTATTGATAGAGTGCAAAAATTATCAAAAGACTATACTGTTTTTAATATAGACGTTGAGACAATTATTATTAGTGAGAAGCTGGAACTTGGAAGGCAGATGCAAGAAGATATAAGGTTGAAGACTGAACACTTAAATTTTGAATTTATTAATTGGAATTTAAAAGATAAAATAGCATCACAAATTTGCGATATTTTATATTCTAAAAATATTAATTCTGTAATAATTGAAGGTGGACAGCAAACGCTTCAAACATTTATTAATGAAAATGTTTGGGATGAGGCTAGAGTGTTTACTGGAAACATAGCATTTAATAATGGAGTGAAAGCCCCTGAATTAACTGGTAAATTGGTTTCTGAAAAAAATATCCTAAAAGACAGCTTAAAAATCTACATCAATGATTAAAACTATCATTTTTGATTTTGGTGATGTATTTATCAATTTAGATAAAGAAGTTGCAAAACAATACGCATTAAACCTTTTTAAAACAGACACTTTATCAGATGAAATGATTGCCACCAACAATCTTTACGAACAAGGATTAATTACAACATCTGAATTTATTAAATTTTACAAAAAAGCGTTTCCGAATATATCAGAAGAAAAAAATATTGAAGCTTGGAATAGTATTTTAAACGATTTTCCAACTTACAGATTAGAGTTTCTTAAAACACTGGCAGAAGAAAAAAATTACAAATTAGTTTTATTAAGCAACACTAACGAGCTACACATTAATTGGGTTAAAAAACATATTCCACTCTACAATAACTTTAAAAAATGTTTTGATGCCTTTTATTTATCTCATGAAATACAATTAAGAAAACCAAACATTGAAATTTTTCAGTTTGTATTAAACCAACATCATTTACTTGCTGATGAGTGTTTATTTATTGATGACACAATAGAACATATAATTGCCGCTTCAAAACTAGGAATCAATACTTGGAATCTTAACCCAAAAAAAGAGGATATTGTAGATTTATTCAAAGTTAAAAAAGAGTTATTCTGAATTGATGCGAATAAAAGACACATACAATACTATTATAAAACCTTCTGAAGAAGTTTTGTTTAAAAATAAAAACAGTAAATTTTTTGGTTATGCCTTTCCTGTAACAAATGAAGACGATATTTCTACTTATCTAGATGAATTGAAAAAACAACATCATGCTGCAAGACATTGGTGTTATGCCTACCAAATTGGCAAAGAAATACTTAAGTTTAGAGCAAACGACGATGGCGAGCTTAACAACAGTGCAGGACAACCAATTTATGGTCAAATACAATCTTATGAGCTTACAAATGTATTAATTGTAGTTGTACGCTATTTTGGAGGTGTTAAATTGGGAGTTGGAGGATTGATAAATGCCTACAAAACAACAGCGCAAATGGCATTAGAGGCTTCAAAAATAATAAAGAAAACCATTAATAAAGAGTTCCAAATTAGTTTCGATTATAAAAACATGAATAAAGTAATGCGCATTATTAAAGAAAAGCATCTAAAAATCGTAAATCAAAATTTAGAATTAAGTTGTGAAATACAAATTTCGGTTAGAAAAAAAGATGCGCTAACTATTTTTGACATTTTTAGCCAACTCTTCGAAATAAAAATAAAAGAGTTAAACGATTAATTTTGCAGTTTGTCTAAGATATCTTTAGGACATCTTGTTGGTCTCATGGTTTTTATATTAATAAATGCTAAAACAACATTCGCTAAAGTAATTATTTCACCCTCTTCATTTAAGATTTCGAAATTAAATTCTATGGTTGCAGTTGGCATTTTAGACAGTTGAGTTTTTACATAAATCACATCATCATAACGTGCTGATTTTTTGTAATTTAAGGACAGTGATATTACTGGAAGCATCACACCATCTTGTTCCATTTTTTTATAAGAAACACCTAAACTTCTTAACCACTCAATTCTTCCTATTTCCAAATACTGTGCGTAATTTCCGTGATATACAATTCCCATTTGGTCAGTTTCACCATATCTTACTCTTATTTTTGTTTCGTTGTATTTCATCAAAAAAATTTAAATTATAAAAAATATTTGTTGTACTTTCATCGAGAATTAAACATGCAAAAAAAAAAGTTAATAACCAATAGCATTAGATTTTTTTTTTTAAAATTTTGTTCACATATTTGTAGAGTAAATAATAATTATGCAAAAACATTTTAATTTTTGCATAACCATCAAGACTAACTAATTTTAACTTTTCTAAATGGGGGAAACTGCGCAATCGGTATGGAATAATTGTCTGGAATTTATAAATGATAATATTCAACCGCAAGCCTATAAAACATGGTTTGAACCTATATTTGCTGTTAAACTTACCGATAATGCATTAAGCATTCAAGTACCAAGTAAATTTTTCTACGAATGGTTAGAAGAGCATTACGTTAAAATTTTAAAAGTCGCTCTTACCAAAGAACTTGGAGAAAATGCAAAGCTTGTTTATATTATTAAGATGGAAAATACTTATGGCAACAAGCAGCCCTTCACGGAACGTATTCCGAGTTCTAACAGAAGTGGTGTAAAAGCTCAAAATGTAGATGTTCCATTAGACAATAAAAGTCCACAATTAAGAAATCCATTTGTAATTCCTGGAATAAGAAATGTAAAAATAGAATCGCAACTCAATCCAAACTATAATTTCGAAAATTTTTTAGAAGGCGACTCAAATCGTCTGGCTAGAAATGCAAGTATTGCTGTTGCTAACAAACCAGGAGGAACTTCTTTT
Source organism: uncultured Flavobacteriaceae bacterium (assembly GCA_964427695.1). Taxonomy (GTDB): domain Bacteria; phylum Bacteroidota; class Bacteroidia; order Flavobacteriales; family Flavobacteriaceae; genus PRS1. Next base: position 3,943 of record CAYRVY010000078.1, on the reverse strand, counting down.
AACCCATTATTAATTTTTGGTGGTGTTGGTTTAGGTAAAACACATTTGGTTCATGCAATTGGTGTAGATATTAAAGATAAATATCCTGAAAAAACGGTTTTATACATTTCAGCTGAAAAATTTACACAACAGTATATAGAATCAGTAAAAAAGAATAATAGAAATGATTTTATTCATTTTTATCAAATTATTGATGTTTTAATTATTGACGATGTGCAGTTCTTGTCTGGTAAAACAGGTACTCAAGACGTTTTTTTCCATATATTCAACCATTTGCACCAAAATGGCAAACAAGTTATTTTAACAAGCGATAAGGCTCCTGTTGATATGCAAGATATTGAGCAGCGTTTATTATCTCGATTTAAATGGGGACTTTCAGCCGAATTGCAAACTCCAGATTTTGAAACAAGAGTCTCTATATTAAAGAACAAATTATATCGTGATGGTGTTGATATGCCAGATGAAATCATAGAATATGTTGCTAAAAATATTAAAACAAATGTTCGTGAGCTAGAAGGTGCCATTATTTCTTTAATTGCACAGTCTTCATTTAACAAAAAAGAAATTACTATTAACCTTGCTAAAGAGATTGTAGAGAAGTTTGTTAAAAACACAAAACGTGAAGTTTCTATTGATTATATTCAAAAAGTAGTTTCAGATTACTTTCAAATGGATGTCGATACCCTTCAATCTAAAACAAGAAAAAGACACATAGTACAAGCAAGACAATTGGCAATGTTTTTTGCAAAACAGTTTACTAAAGCTTCTCTTGCAAGCATAGGTTCACAAATTGGTAAACGTGATCATGCTACTGTGCTTCATGCCTGTAAAACAGTTAATAATTTATCTTCAACCGATAGACAATTTAGAAAATACGTAGAAGACCTTACCAAAAAATTATCGGTTTAATTAATTCTTAAAATGACAAAAATACTAATGGTCTGCCTAGGAAATATCTGCCGTTCACCATTAGCCGAAGGAATTTTAAAATCCAAATTACCTAAAAACATTTTTTATATTGATTCTGCTGGAACAGCTAATTATCATATTGGAGAGCAGCCTGATCGTCGCTCCATTGCAATTGCAAAAAAATATGGTATAGATATATCTGCTCAAGAAGGAAGGCAATTAGTAGTATCTGACTTTGATGCTTTCGATTATATTTACGCAATGGATAGTGAGAACTTTAACAACATAGTTAATTTAGCTCGAAATTCTGAAGACGTTTCTAAAGTTAAACTTATACTTGCCGCATTAAATGATTCTTCAATAACTAATGTTCCAGACCCTTATTATGGTGGCGAACAAGGTTTTGAAAATGTTTATGAATTATTAAATGAAGCTTGTGAAATTATTGCTAATAAACTTGATTATTAAAGCCCTAACAATCAATAAAAAATTCTTTATTAATTATTTATTGTAATTTATCCTCAAAAATATCCTAAAACAAAATAGCTTGAAAAAGATTTATTTATTTATAATCTGTATTTCTATGTTTTATTTTGGTTACTCTCAACCAGATATAACATTAGAGTCCTTTGGCTCAGGTTTTAATAGACCTGTAAGCATTAAACACGCTGATGATAATAGACTTTTTGTTGTAGAACAAGAAGGCTTAATTCAAATTTTGAATGCAGATGGAACTACAAATGCTACTCCTTTTTTAGACATACAAAACATTGTAGTAAATATTGGTGGAATTGGAGATGAACGCGGTTTTCTTGGATTAGCTTTTCATCCAGATTACTCAACAAACGGTTTCTTTTATGTTAATTATATTAATAACTCTGGAAATACTGTTGTTTCAAGATTTAATGTTAGTGTAGGTAATGCTGATATTGCTGATTCTAGTTCTGAACAAATAATACTAACTATTACTCAACCTTTCTCTCATCATAATGGTGGTGATTTAGCTTTTGGCTCTGATGGCTTTCTATATATAGCAACTGGAGATGGTGGAAGTGATGATGATTCTCAAGATCATGGACAAAGATTAAACTCTTTGTTAGGAAAACTGTTACGTATTGATGTAGATAGTGGTTCTCCCTATTCAATTCCTTCAGATAACCCTTTTGTCTCTGATGGTGATCCAAATACCCTTGGCGAAATTTGGGCTTATGGTTTAAGAAATCCATGGAAATTTTCTTTTGATAGACAGACAAATGATTTGTGGATTGCTGATGTTGGTCAAAGTGTTAAAGATGAAATTAATATGGCTTCACCTACTGACGCTGGACTAAATTATGGATGGCGTTGCTATGAAGGAAATAGTGAGTTTAACACAACTGGTTGTCCAAGTATTGAAACTTTAACATTTCCTATTGCTGAATATAATCATGGAGGTTCTCCTTTTAGATGCTCAATAACAGGAGGTTATCGTTATAGAGGATCAGATTATGCAAACTTTTTAGGCTTGTATTTTTTTGCTGATTATTGTAGTGATGAAATAGGCTATGCTGAATTTAGTGGAGGTAATTGGTCGCTCACTTTCGTTTCAACACCTAATAATAATGGTTGGTCAACTTTTGGTGAAGACATAAATGGTGAATTATATATTGCAGGTTTAGTTTCTGGAACTATTTTTAAACTAGCAGATGGTAATTTGAGCGTTAATGAATTTAATCAACCCATTTTTAAAATGTACCCAAATCCAGTTGATAATGAGTTAAATTTTGATTTTAATGAAAACATTCCATTAGCTATTAGATTTTATGATTTACAAGGAAAACTAATAAGTGAAGCTTCTGAATTTGACTCAAGTCTATTGACCATATCTACTAAAAATTTATCTCAAGGATTGTATATTGTACAAGTTTTAAACACAAATGGTACATTAATTTACAAAAAACTAATCGTAAAATAATGACGAGCAATATTAAAGGAAAATTATATCTCATTCCAACACGGCTTGGTGACAATGCTCCATTAGAAGTTTTACCAATTTCGATCAAACGGATTATTGAAAATGTTAATTTTTATATTGTTGAAAACGAAAAAACTGCAAGACGATTTATAAAAAAAATAAGTTCTAGCAAATCTCAATCTTCTTTAAAAATCAGCATTTTAAATAAATTTACTGAAGAAAACGAATTACCAAGTTATCTTGATGCATGTTTAGAAGGTAAACATGTTGGCTTACTGTCTGAAGCTGGTTGCCCAGCAATTGCAGACCCTGGAGCAGAAATTGTAAAAATTGCTCATCAAAAAAACATTCAAGTCGTGCCTTTGGTTGGACCATCTTCTATCCTACTCGCTCTAATGAGCTCTGGAATGAATGGTCAAAGTTTTGCATTTAATGGATATTTACCTATTGAAAAAAAAGAAAAAAAGGCTAAATTAAAAAAACTTGAACGTTTATCCTTTGAAGAGTTTCAAACTCAAATATTTATTGAAACGCCTTATAGAAACAACAAAATGTTAGAAGATATATGTGCCTCTTTAAACGAGAACACAAGAGTTTGTGTTGCCTGTGATATTACTTTACCTACAGAATATATCAAGACTAAAACCGTTAAGGAATGGAAACATACAACTGTAGATCTACATAAAAGACCTTCAATTTTTATTATTCAAAAAGATTAATTTGATTTAGATGATTATACTTTTGCCTTTCTGTTAGGCACAACAAAAGAAGTATCGTATCCGGAAAATCGCTTCATATAGCTTTTAATAGTAGTGCCATAAGCATCAGCAAATCCAATAGCTCCATAGCTTCTTAAGAATTTCTTTACACTTCCTGGTCCAGCCAAATGCGCTGCTGCTAATATTCCCGATTCAGTAATTAATACACCATCAACTTGTTTTCCTACAAAACGCTTAATATCTCTACGCAAAATCCATTTATTACGCTCTGCATTGGCAATAAATGCTTTTTCTTGAAGTTTTGGATCTGATAAAAACTCGCTTGTATTGTAAATACCAATCATCTTTAAGGTACTTTTTC
>CAYRVY010000077.1:0-7995 GCA_964427695.1 uncultured Flavobacteriaceae bacterium | reverse complement strand
ATTCCATGTTTAAAAGTAGTGAAGCTATTCTAAACGTTGGCATATCGCATTTTAAAGCAATCATGTCTAACAATTCTTTACCATTGTCTTTTAAGAAATTATAAATTACTTTTTCATCAGTGTCGAGTTCTACAAACAGTTTTTTTTGTATTGGCATTTTTTTGCTTTCTATATGCCAATTTAAAATGTATGGCACATCTGCTGCTTTAGACAAAATGTGCGCTCTTTGGTGTTTTATCAGGTTATTACAGCCTACACTTTGCGAATCTGTATTACGTCCTGGTACTGCAAATACTTCTCGATTATAAGAATTTGCAATATCAGCAGTAACGAGGCTACCTCCTTTTTCGGCAGATTCTATTACAATAGTCGCTTCGCTTAATCCTGCTATAATTCTGTTTCGTTTTAAAAAATTATTTCTATCAAAAACTGATGTACTCCAAAAATCTGTAAAGAAACCTCCATAACGTTCAATATCTGCTACATACTTTTTATGAACCTTTGGGTAGATTTCGTTTAATCCGTGTGCTAAACAGCCTATGGTTTGCAAATTATGTTTTAATGCAGCTTTTTGAGCGGTAATATCTGTGCCATAAGCTAATCCAGAAACTATTATTGGGTTAAAAGGGGCTAATTCTTCAACCAAAGATTCACATATAGCAATGCCATATGTTGTTATTTTTCGTGTTCCAACTATACTAATTATGCGCTGTTGCTTTAGATTTATATTCCCAGACTGAAACAATACTATTGGTCCATCAACACAGTGTTTTAATTTTTTAGGATAATCTTCGTCTGTAAAATAATGGCAAACAATGTTATTTTTACTAATGAATTTTAATTCCTGCTCGGCTTCAATTAAATGATGTTTACTAAATAAATCGCTAATTATAATACTGCCAATTCCGTCAATTTTAAGCAAATTGTTTTTCTTTTCTTTCAAAACGGCTTCGGCAGAACCACAATGTTGAATCAGTTTTTTAGCTGTTATATCTCCTATTTTGGAAACATTTTGAAGTGCTAAAGCATAAAGTAAATTATTTTCAGTCATATATTCGATTGGCTTACAGCATACAAGAAACTAAAATTTAGAGTGTTAATAAATAGTTCTATCGATTTTTTTTTCTGCACACAAAATTTTTTAACTTTGTTTCTATGCAATTAGAGGCTTATATAAGCGATTTATTATACAGATATGAATGTGTTATTGTTCCAGAGTTTGGTGCTTTTTTAACGCAAACAGCTTCTGCGAAAATTAATGAAAGTACTAACACATTTTATCCTCCTAAAAAAATACTTTCATTTAATGAGCAATTAAAAAACAATGATGGCCTTTTAGTTAATTACATTGCAGATGTTGAAAAAATCCCTTACGAAGAAGCTGTTGAAAAAATAGTTAAGAGAACAAAATCTTTAAAATCTTATTTGCTTCAAGGCCAAACCTTAATCTTTAAAAATATTGGTGACATTGTTTTAAATAAAGATGGTAAATTAACTTTTGAGCCTTCATATCAATTAAATTATTTAACAGATGCGTTTGGTTTGACTCAACTTGTATCGCCAAATATAACTCGTGAAATTTACAAAGAAAAAGTTATTCCTTTAACTATTACTTCAGAAAAAAGAAAAGCCAGACCTTATTTAAAATATGCTGCAGTTGCAGTTGTTGCTTTAACTTTGGGTGGATTTATAGCTTCCAATTACTATGTTGGGCAAATTGAACAACACAACCAATTGGCGCAAGAGGAAGCAAATACCCAACTTGACAATAAAATTCAGGAAGCTACTTTTATTATCGATAATCCATTGCCAACTATAATTTTAAATGTTGCTAAACAAAGCGGAAATTATCATATTGTTGCTGGCGCATTTCGAATTGAAGAAAATTCTACTAAAAAATTAAAACAACTTCAGGCTTTAGGCTACAGTGCCAGGAAAATTGGTAAAAATAAATATGGTTTACACCAAGTTGTTTATTCTAGTTATGAAACAAGAGCAAAAGCACAGCGTTCTCTATACAAAATACGCAGAGAACACAATAATGACGCTTGGTTATTAGCACAAAAACTAAATTGAACTTTTGTTTTTTAAGTTTTTAAAAGCAACTTACCTTTGCCTTTTATTTTCAATTTTAATATGATGAATGCAAAAACTCCTAAAGATTCTAAAACCGTTATGACAGATTTGGTTTTACCTAGTGAAACTAATCCTTTAAATAATTTGTTTGGTGGCGAACTCCTTGCCAGAATGGATCGTGCGGCAAGTATTGCAGCAAGACGACATTCACGTAGAATTGTAGTTACTGCTTCTATAAATCATGTAGCTTTTAATCGTGCTGTGCCTTTAGGAAGTGTTGTAACTGTTGTGGCAAAAGTTTCTCGCTCTTTTAATTCCTCAATGGAAGTCTATATAGATGTATTAATTGACGATCGCGAAACAGGACAGAAAACAAAAGTTAATGAAGGCATATACACTTTTGTTGCTATGGATGAAACAGGAAACCCAATTAAAGTTCCTGTTTTAAAACCTGAAACCGAAGAAGAACGCATTCGTTTTGAAGGTGCTTTAAGACGCAGGCAATTAAGTTTAGTACTTGCTGGCAAAATGAAACCTGACGATGCTACTGAATTGAAAGCATTGTTTATGAGTTAATCTTATTTTGAATTAAACCTTTACAATTGCAAAACAAATTCTTTTGATTAAAAAGATTACTTTGTTTCCCTATAGTTGTCGTGATTTTACACAATAACGCTACATCTTATAAATCCAATGTGCTGGGTTTTGAGTTTTCCCTTCTTTATAAATTACAAAACTCAAAATAGTTTCGCCAGATGCTCTATTGGTTAAAACTTCTCCTATATCTTGTTTGGTAATTACTTTGTCGCCTTTTTCTACAAATATTTTGGATAGATTTTTATAGATTGTTATATAATTCCCGTGACGTATAAGCACTGTATTATTTCCGTTTTTTGGAGTAATTATTGACATGACTGATCCTTTAAAAACAGCTCTTACTTTTTCGTTTTTATTTGTTGCAATTCGTACACCATTGCTTTTTATTGGTATGGATCTGTCAATTGGTGAGCGCTGTGTGCCATAGCGCACTTTTATAACGCCTTTTTCTACTGGCCAAGGTAATTTCCCTTTATTAGAAGTGAAATTTGCAGCTAAAGCCTTATCTTCTGCTGTTAAGGCAAATGTTTTTGAAGAAGTTGCTTTTCCTGCTTTTTTATTAGAACTTGCCATGGCGTCTCTAATAATTTTTTCAATCTCTTTGTCAATTTTATCGGCTTCTCTTTGTTTGTTTCTTATTTGAGATGTGTATTTATTTAAATCTTTTTTAATTGAAGCCATCAAGGTCTTGTGCTGCTTTATCTCTTTTTCAAGTTCGTTCTTCGCTAATCTGTTTTCATCAATAAGCTTTTGTTTGTCTTTTTTTTGTTTTAACAAGTTTTTATTTAGTTCTTGAAGTTTTACAGTTTTTACCTTTATTTCTTCACCTTGCTTTTTTTGATAGTTTGCATATTGCTTAATGTATTGCAGTCGTTTATACGCCTGCTGAAAGTTGGTAGAGGATATCAAAAACATTACTTTGCTTTGTTCTGATTTGCTCTTATACGATTTTACAATCATAGCAGCATATTCTTCTTTTAGCAATTTTAATTTATCTCGTAAACTGGTAATGTTTTTTTGGTTTGTATTAATTTCGCGAGTTAGTAAATTGGCTTGTTGGTTAGTAATGCTTATTAAGTTTTGCCTAACTATAACTTTGTAATCTAAATCTTCTACTCGAGTTAACACAGATGTTTGCTCTTTCTTACCTTGAAATAACAATGTGTTTATCTGTTGAATTTCCTGTAGAATCTCCTGCCTTCTATTTTCTAGATCTTGTTGTTTTTTGCTTTGTGCTTGTAGCGTAATACTAAAGACTAATAATACAATTAAAAGACTGAGCCTATATGAAGATTGAATGAATCTTATCATCTTATAACAATTTCTTGAAAGCCAGAAGGAATTCGAAACGGAAATCTTAAATCGCGATTTATATAAATGGATTTAAACTCCATACTAATAATTATCTCTTCGTTGTCTTCTAAAGCAATAATTTTAATATGCTGTGGCAAAACTTGTTTTTCTACTTCCATATAATTTTTATAATCTATTTGAAGCATTCTTCTCTGTAATGGTTGAGCCAATTGCTGAGAATCCATTTTAAAATGTTTAGGGTTTAACAAAAAGAAAATCTCTAACAATACACTTTGTTCTTTTGGTTGTAAAAGATAAGAAGACTCATGAATGTTTGCTTCATACAATTTATTATTTAAGTTGAATAAGGCTTCGCCTAAAAGCAAATTTTGAGCTTTATTAAAATCGAGTTCTATTCCCAATAAATCGCTAATTAATGAGAAGTCACCTTCAAAATAAGTGTTGTCCAGTTTATTGTAATAGCCTACTTTTTCAGGAGTAATTTTAACACGAATTACATTTAAAAAAGAACTAATCCAAATGGTCTTATCTCGTTCTATTCTTAAATTAATTGTATGTGCCTGTGATTTATTCCCTTGAACATATTCTACTTTTACCCTCGACTGTAAGGTTTTAAAATTGGCTTTTTGTTTAAGGTGTTCTTTAATAATTTGTTTTGAAGAAAATGTATTGTTTAACTCTCCCGAAGATGAAATATTCTTTGTCGATTTACAACCAAACAAAAATAAAATTAGGTATAATATTTTAAATATCTTCATTATTGTTTTAATAAGAGTTCTGCTTTTTTAGCAAACGCTTGAGATTTCGTAATATTATTATCCAATTTGTGTGCTAAACTTAATTGTTTGAGGAAATCTACTTCCATTTTTATATTATCAATGACATAATCTATTCCTGTTTCTAAAACATTAATGGCTTCTTTGGTCTTATTTAATTGATTATTTGCTACACCATTAGCCAAGTATAAAATGGGCTGTGCAGGATAGATTTCAATAGCTTCTTTACTCAAGGTTATAACTTTATTATACTGTTTTAAATCTATTTGAAGTAAAAGGATGTTTTTAATAATATCAAAATTATTGTTTTCTTTTTCGTAAGCCGATTGGTAATATTTAAGTGCTTGAATTTTGTTTCCTTTCTTTAAATAATATTGTCCGAGTTCCATATTAGATCGCCATCCTTCGGCTAAAGCAACCATAGTTGTAGCCTCAATTAACGCGTCTTCATATTGAGGGTTTGCTTGAACAAATTTAACAAAATCGTTTAGCACTTTGGCTTTGGCGTCTGGTTTAATCTTCGTGCTTTTAAGTACAACCTTCATAGAGTGTATAGCCTTTTCTGGCTTATTATCGTCGAGATAAAATTTATATAACGCCAAATGAACCAATTGTGAATTAGGCTTTTGCAGAAGTAAATCCATAGCTGTTTTATATGCCTTTTTTTTATTACCGTTTTCACTGTATCTATAAATAAGGGATAGGTAATTAGCTTCGTTGGTTGGATTATTTTCTACGCGCTCTATTAAATTTTCAATGCAATCTTTGTCTCTTCCGGTTGTATTATATATTTTGTTTCTTATAAAATCTCGTGATTTAGAAACACCAAAATCTCTATCTAATTCATCTAAGACTTTAAGTGCTGCTTTATACTTTTTGTTTCTAAAATATAAAGAGGCCAAATCTTCTTTATAATCTGGATGAAATTTTACCAATTGTTTAACTGTTTTTAATGCTTTATCAAAGTCATTTAATTCATAATACACTCCGTAAAGCTCATCGAGATACCATTCGTTTTCTGGCTCTTTAGCAATAGCTTTTTTTAATGCAGCTTCAGCAGCTCCAAAGTTTTTTAACTGAATATGATTTTTTCCTAATTCGTAATATATTACAGACTCCGAATCGTCCAATTTAATACATTTTAACAGTGCTTTTATTGATAGATCGTAATTTTCAATTCCTTTTTGTTTTAATGCTTCAAAAAAGTATTCTTGAAATTTATCTGCAACATTCCCTAAATCGTCGTCTAGAGTTTTGTTAAAATCAACTTGAGCATAGTTTATCTGTGGGAAAAAAGTCATTCCGAAAATTAAAATTATGATGTTAATTTTAGTTTGCATTAGCTGTTTAAACTCAAATTAAAGGTTTTTATTAATTAGTTAGTTTAAATTAAGTTGATTTTAACAGATTATGAAATTCTATTTGGCTCCTGTACTTCCAAAACCTCCTTCACCACGAGAGGTTTCAGATAATGTCTCTACTTCAATCCACTCTGCACGTTCATGCTTTGCGATTACTAATTGTGCAACTCGCTCTCCATTTTCAATAATAAAATCGTCATTAGATAAGTTAACAAGAATTACGCCAATTTCGCCTCTGTAATCGGCATCTATAGTTCCTGGAGCGTTAAGTACTGTTATTCCTTTTTTTGCTGCTAAGCCACTTCTTGGTCTTACTTGTGCTTCGTAGCCAATTGGCAACTCAATAAACAAGCCTGTTTTTATTACTGCTCTTCCCAATGGCTTTAAAGCCATTGAGGTTTTTATATTGGCACGTAAATCCATTCCAGCTGAAGCTATAGTTTCATAATTTGGTAAATCATGATTGGATTTGTTTATTATTTTTATGTTCATATTCATTTCCCATGAAAATGGGAATCTTTTTAATTATATTTCTATTCTTTTGAGATGCTTCGATAAACTCAACATGACAATTTATTTACTCTTTAATAATTGTTTGAATTCTTTTTTTTCTAAGAAATATACTATTCCCAAAAATACAACTAACATTGTTATTCCTGTTACGTAATTTTCTCTAAAATAATAGAATGACAGTACAGATAAACCAATTGATAATATTAGATACAATCCTATTTTTTTAAGATTATACGGTATTGGGTAGTATTTCTTTCCGAAATAATAGGATAAAAACATCATTGTAGCATACGCAATTAATGTTGCAATTGCTGAAGCTTTATAGCCATAAGTTTTTATAAATAAAATATTTATAGTTAGTGTAATAATAGCTCCAAATACTGAAATGTAAGCACCAAATTTTGTTTTATCTGTGATTTTATACCAAACCGAAAGATTATGATAAATGCCCAAACAAAAATTAGCTATTAGAATAATTGGAACAATCCACATCGCTTCCCAATACGCTTCACTTCTTACAATGAGTGGCTTTAATACGTCTGCAAATACCACAACTGTTAATAGTATTACAGCGCCAAAAGCCACATAAAACTCTAATATTTTGGCGTAGTTTTTTTGAGGGTTTTCGCTTTTAGCATGACTGAAAAAGAAAGGTTCAATACCGAGTCTATATGCTGTTGCGAATAAGGTCATAAATATGGCGATTTTATAACAGGCTGAATACATTCCTATTTCGGTTTCTGCAATATCTGATGGCAACAATTCTTTTAGTAAAATCCGGTCGAAAGTTTCATTAATTGAAAATGCAACACCAGCAATTAAAACAGGATAAGCATAGCGAAGCATTGTTTTCCATAAAGCTAAATTAAACACATATTTAATTTTAGTGTAAAACCGAAACATCAGTATTAACGTAACTGCACTTGCTATTAGATTGGCAATAAATATGTAACTAATTTCAAAGTTAGGTTTGTAAATACTTTCGAAGAGAGAGTTGTTGGCAGAAAGGTTTTTTAATGCTAATAAGAAAAATACATTCAGACATAAATTAATGGCAACATTCAGGATTTTAATAACTGCATAACGCATTGGTTTTTGTGTTGCGCGTAACCATGCAAATGGAATAATAACCAGAGCGTCTAAAAGTAAAATCCAGATAACAAGATTAATGTATTTGACATCAATATCAATAAAATATGCTATTTGGTTTTGAAATAATAGTGCAATAACAAAAAAGCCTAAAGACGACACAATTAATGTTATTGCTGAGGTGCCAATAACTTTGTTTTTATCATCATCTTTATTAAAGAATCGGAAAAATGCAGTTTCCATTCCGTAAGCTAAAACCACATTAAAAA
>CAYRVY010000076.1:0-8002 GCA_964427695.1 uncultured Flavobacteriaceae bacterium | reverse complement strand
TATCAAATACACTTTCAATCACTCTTTGCTGTCTTAACTTAAACCGTGTCGATGAACCTGTGGCAGGAACCGAATAATATTTTCTTGATCGTACTTGTAAATCTTTCAATTCAAAACGCTGTAACATATAACTCCAAGCTCCCATATTTCTCGGTTCTTCTTGCGCCCAAATATAATCTTCAACATTTTTATATCGATTAATTACTGCTTCAATCTTATCATTATGTAAAGGAAATAATTGTTCAACACGTATTAATGCAATGTCTTTTCTCTCTAATTTTTCACGTTCAGCATATAAATCATAATAAAATTTTCCTGAACAAAATACCATTCGTTTTACATTATCTGGATTAATTGTGTCATCAATAACTTCCTGGAATTCGCCATTGGTAAAATCTTCTATTGGTGATGTTGCTAAAGGATGTCTTAATAAGCTTTTTGGCGTAAAAACGATTAAAGGTTTTCTAAAATTGCGTTTCATTTGTCGGCGTAACAAATGAAAAAAGTTTGCAGGAGTTGTACAATTTGCTACTGTCATATTATCGTTACCGCATAATTGTAAATAACGTTCGATTCTTGCAGATGAATGCTCCGACCCTTGACCTTCATAGCCATGTGGTAATAAAATTACAATTCCGTTTTGTTGTTTCCATTTATCTTCGGCTGCCGAAAGGTATTGATCGAAAATAATTTGTGCGCCATTACTAAAATCTCCAAATTGTGCTTCCCAAATAGTTAAGGTATTTGGTGCTGCCATAGCGTAACCATAATCGAATCCTAATACACCATATTCTGATAAAGAAGAATTATAAATCGTCATTCCTCCTTTGTTTTTAGGATTTGTATTTAATAAATTAAATTCTTCAGAAGAAATTTCATCTCTTAAAATAGCATGACGATGGGAAAACGTTCCTCTTTCGACATCCTGACCAGAAAATCTAACATTATAGCCTTCTTCCATCAGACTGCCGAATGCAAATATTTCTGCCATACTCCAATCTAACTTATTAGTTTCAAAAACCATTTTGGACCTGTCTTGTAAAATCCGTTCTACTTTTCTTAAAAATTTAACACCTTCTGGAACTGTAGAAACTATTTCAGCTATATTTTCTAAATTCTTTTTTGGATATTTTGTGCCTACGCTTAACAATAAGCCTTCTAAATCCTGATGCATAAAACTATGCCAAACATTATCCATAAATGGCTTAACTTTTGTTGCCAAATCTTCTTTAGATTTATCGAATTCTTTTTCTAATAAGGCTTTATATTCAGCAATTAAATTTTGGGTGTGATTTTCATCAATAACACCTTCAGCAATTAATTTATCATTATAAATATCACGTGGGTTTGGTTGTTTGGTAATAGCGTTATATAGTTTAGGCTGGGTAAAACGAGGTTCATCGCCTTCATTATGACCATATTTTCTATAGCCTAACAAATCTATAAACACATCGCGTTTAAATTTCATTCTAAAATCTAAAGCCATTAAAACAGCATGAGTAACAGCCTCAACATCATCTGCATTAACATGTAGCACAGGAGATAATGTAACTTTAGCAACATCTGTACAATAAGTACTTGAACGCGCATCTAAATAACTGGTTGTAAACCCGATTTGATTGTTTACTACTATGTGTACTGTCCCTCCTGTTGAATAGCCTTTTAACTTGCTCATTTGAATAAGCTCATAAACAATTCCTTGACCAGCAACTGCGGCATCGCCATGAACAATTATAGGTATAATTTTTGAAGAATCGCCTTGATACTCTTCATCTATTTTTGCACGAGTTATTCCTTCTACAATAGAACCAACTGTTTCTAAATGTGACGGGTTTGGCACTAAATTCATAGTGATTTCCTTATTGCTTTTTAAGGTTTTTTTTATGGTAGAGCCTAAATGGTATTTTACATCGCCATCAAAATCATCTTCATCGTAATCTTTGCCTTCAAATTCATTAAAAAGTTCACGAATTGGTTTTCTAAAAATATTTACTAAAGTATTTAGTCTGCCTCTATGGGACATTCCGAGAACAAATTCATCAACATCAAATTGTTCAGCAGCAATTCTTATTATTGCTCCTAAAGCTGGTATAAGTGTTTCTCCTCCTTCTAACGAAAATCGTTTTTGCCCAACATATTTAGTTTGCAAAAATTGTTCAAAAGTAACTGCTTGTGTTAGCTTTGAAAGCACATATTTTTTTGTTTCTGGTGTATAATTAGGGTGGTTATCATTTTTATTTAACTTATTTTGCCACCATTTAATTTCTTCAGGGTTGCGTATAAACATATATTCAACACCTATTGAGTCGCAATAAATTCTTTTTAGGTGAAAAATAATTTTATCTAATTTTTGTGGTCCAATACCAAGAATATCACCTGCATTAAAGACAGTGTTTAAATCTTGTTTTGTGAGTCCAAAATTTTCTATCTCTAAAGATGGTGTATATTTTCTACGCTCTCTAACTGGGTTTGTTTTTGTGAATAAATGCCCTCGACTTCTATAAGCATCTATAAGTTTAATAACTTGAAATTCTTTTTTAACCTGTTCTGGAATTTGAGGTATATTTTCTTCTTTAATTGCACCATAGTTTTCGCCACCAAAATCGTAGCCTTGAAAAAATGCTCTCCAACTTGGCTCTACAGAATCGGGATTAGAAATATATTGTTCGTATAAATCGGCAAAATATGCCGTATGTGCCGCATTTAAAAAAGAATATTTGTCCATTATATTATATAAAGCGTTCTCGCTTCAACAATTTTTTTCAAAAGTACAACTTTTAGTAAAATTACAAATTGTTTTATTGCATTAATAACATTAGGTATTTATTGATTTTGTAATACTTTTTGGAGGAGAGATTTACAAATTTTAAAGTGGTAAAAAAGCATTTCCTAATTCAACTTCTAAGGCTAAATCTTTAATTGAAATACTTTGTAAATTTTTAATAATCCTCGATTGGAAAGGATATAAAGTTTTATGAAGAGGGCAAGGTTTGTCTTCATCACATTCTTTTAAACTCAACATGCAAGAGTTGAAGTTTTTTTCTCCATCTATAACATCTACAATACTCATTATTGATTGCTTTCTGTTATTATCACTTAAATAAAACCCGCCTTTAGGTCCTCTTGATGAAGAAATGATGTTTTGTCTTGAAAGTTCTTGTAAAAGTTTAGCAATATAGGCTTGAGGAACATTTATAGGTTCAGAGATGTCTTTAACCATTACCTTTTTATTATCATTAGAATTTAAGGCTAAAAACAAAACTGCTTTTATGGCATATTTTGATGATTTTGAAAGCATATAGAGTGAATATTATAAGACGCTCAAAAATAAAAAGATGTTTTTATCCTGAATATGATTTTTATCATGTTTTTAAGTATATAAAGGTCATATTTTTGCCTCATTAAATTATCAAATAATATTCAAATTATGAAAACACTAAAAACCCTATCATTATTCTTTATTTTATTAATTTTTAGCTGTGGTGGTGAAGAAACGAAGAAAGAATCTTCAAAAATTAAACTTAAATCCACAGAAAAAAAAGTTGAAGTCAAGAAAACTACAACCAAACCTTCGGAAACTATAGATTTAATCAATAAAGGTGTTGGACCAATAACATCTATGAAATTACCTACGACAATAGATCAGACTATGGCTAATCATGGTGCAGAAATTTTTAAAAAAATGTGTACCGCCTGTCATAAGTTAGAGAAAAAATTCATTGGTCCTGCTCCAAAAGGAATTATGAAAAAGCGTACTCCAGAATGGATTATGAATATGATTTTAAATCCAGAAGGAATGGTTAAAAATGATCCTTTAGCAAAAGCTTTACTTATAGAATTTAATGGAGCTCCAATGGCTAATCAAAATTTAACACAAGAAGAAGCCAGAGCTATACTTGAATATTTTAGAACCCTATAAAACTATTTAATATGAAAACTAACTTTAAAATGTTGTTTAGCGCAGTTATTGTATTGCTATTTATAAGTTGCAAAAATGATGCTAATAAACAATCAAACAATGAATCGACAACAGTTGCTACCCAGGCTGATAAGACTACAGGTCAAGCCTTTATAGCAGATGATGGTTCTACACCAAATGTATTGCAAATTGCAATAGGATCTCCAGATCATACAACTTTAGTAGTTGCTGTACAAGCTGCTGATTTAGAAAACTCATTAGTTAATGCAGGACCTCTAATGGTATTTGCTCCTACTAATGAAGCTTTTGCTGCTCTACCTGAAGGCACAGTAGAAAATTTACTGAAACCAGAGAACAAAGGTGCTTTAGCAAATATTTTAAAATATCATGTTACTCCTGGAAACTACTCAAAAGACTTCCTGAAAAAGTTTAAAAAATTAGGGCAAGCCAATAACCAAGATGTAACAATAGAAGTAATAGGTGATGATGTATTTATTGGAGGAGCAAAAATTCTTGGAAGCGTTAAAGCTGGAAACGGGATAGTGCATGTTATTGACAAGGTTATGTTGCCTCCTTCAAAAGAAAATTAAAACAATTAAAAACTAACACATAATAACAATGAAAAATACAATTAAAATTTCAATAGGATTTCTAATGGTTGCAATTGCTTTTACAAGTTGCAATAACGGGAATTCAACAAAATCTGGCGGTGCATTAGCATCAAGTGCAGCAGAAAAAGTTTATGTAGCTCCTGGTGAGTATGATGAGTTTTATGCTTTTGTGTCTGGTGGATTTAGTGGGCAATTATCTGTTTACGGTTTACCATCTGGGCGTTTATTTAAAGTTATTCCTGTATTTTCAGTTGATGCAGAAAAAGCGTATGGGTTTAATGAAGAAACTAAACCGATGCTAAATACGTCTTATGGTTTTATTCCTTGGGACGATTCTCACCATCCAGATATTTCTCAAACAAATGGAGAGTTAGATGGCCGTTGGATATTTATTAATGGTAACAATACACCTCGTATTGCTAGAATTGATTTAACAACTTTTGAAACTGTCGAGATAATAGAAATCCCAAATACAGCAGGAAACCACAGTTCTTCTTATGTAACAGATAATACAGAATATGTAATTGCAGGTACAAGATTTAGTATTCCTATACCGCAACAAGATTTGCCTATTAAAGAATATAAAGGGAACTTTAAAGGAACACTATCTTTTATTAAAGTTGATCCAGAAGATGGTGGTATGGAAATTAAATTTCAATTATTAATGCCAGGCTTTAATTATGATAAAGCACATCCAGGTAGAGGAAAATCTCATGGTTGGTTCTTTTACACAACTTATAATACCGAAGAAGCCCATTCTCTATTAGAGGTAAATGCATCTCAAAATGATAAAGATTTTATTGCTGCCATTAATTGGAAAAAAATCGAAGAATATGTAAACAATGGTGGAGGTACTATGATGCCAACCAACTATGCACATAATGTTTATGATGAGCATACACATTCTGCAACTTCTACAATGAAAAATGAAGTTCTTATGGTAGATCCTTCTGAAGTTCCAGGTGCAGTTTACTTTTTACCAACACCAAAATCTCCACATGGCTGTGATGTTGATCCTTCAGGAGAGTATATTGTTGCAAGTGGAAAGCTTTCATCTAACGTTACTGTACACTCTTTCACTAAAATGTTAGATGCTATTGAAAACGAAAAATTTGCAGGTGAAGCATATGGTATTCCTATCTTAAACTTCGAAGATGTTTTAGCTGGGGTTGTAGAACAACCAGGTTTAGGCCCTTTACATACTGAATTTGATGGTAAAGGAAATGCTTATACTACTTTCTTTATTTCTTCAGAAGTTGTAAAATGGAAATTAGGAACTTGGGAAGTTATAGATAGAAAACCAACGTATTATTCAGTTGGACACTTAATGATTCCTGGGGGAAACTCCCAAAAACCTTTTGGCAAGTATTTATTAGCTATGAATAAAATTACTAAAGACCGTTATTTACCTACAGGTCCTGAATTAACACATTCTGCTCAATTATATGATATTACTGGAGACAAAATGGAATTATTATTAGATTTCCCAACAATTGGAGAACCTCATTATGCTGCTGCAATTCCTGCAGATCTTATAATGAAAAATTCTAAAAAAATATATGATTTAGAAGACAACAATCATCCTCATGTAACTAAAACTCCAGCAGATACTAAAGTAGTAAGAAATGGAAACGAAGTACGAATCTATATGACCACGATAAGAAGTCACTTCAATCCAGATAATATAGAAGGTATAAAAGTTGGTGATAAAGTCTATTTCCATGTTACTAATTTAGAACAAGATTTCGATGTGCCTCATGGTATTGCAATTATAGGCGCTCAAACTTCAGAGCTGTTAATTATGCCAGGACAAACCGAAACATTTATCTGGTATCCAAAAAAAGTTGGTGTATGGCCATTTTATTGTACAGATTTCTGTTCAGCACTGCATCAAGAAATGCAAGGATATATTAGAGTATCTCCAAAAAATTCAGATATAGAGTTGTCATGGTCTCTTGGAGAAGATTAATAATATGAAGAATAATTAATAGCTAGGAGAATTTTGTTTTAGTGTTTATTTTCCTAAAAAGGCGGGAGTGATTGGTTGTTTCTCCCGCTTTTTATTTAAATAAAGTGCAATATTTATTATAGAGTTTCATAATGAAAACATCACTCTAATTAGCCATATTATTGTCAAAAAAGAACAAATCTAAATAACCCAAAAATAAGAAAATGAAAAAGTCAAAAATGTTAATGCTGTTAGCAGCATTACTCCCTTTGGGATTATTTATATTTCCTTTATGGAACATAACTCTTGAAGCACCACAATACCCAACTCCATTAGGAATGAATATCCATATTAATGATTTTGTTGGTGCAAACCCTCATGATATTAAGAACATAAACATAATGAACCATTATGTTGGCATGAAATACATTCCAGATGCCATTCCGGAATTTAAAATATTCCCGGCAGGAATTATTATTACTACAATTATTGGCTTCATTATTGGCTTTAAAGCTAATTACAGATGGTTTTTAGGGTGGTTTATTTTGATGTGTGCGTTAAGTGCAGCAGGACTTTACGATTTTTATCTTTGGAATTATGACTATGGTCACAACCTAGATCCAAGAGCAATAATGAAATTTACTAATCCTGATGGCACTCCTATGGGGTTTCAGCCGCCTTTATTTGGGTCAAAAGATGTACTTAGTTTTAAAGTACATTCTTATCCGCGTTTAGGAGCTTTGCTTTTAACTTTAGGAATTGCATCCTCTTTTATCGCATATTTAACTGCTAAAAAAGAGCATAAAAGTATTGTTAAGTAATAGTATTTTAAAACACTAAAAATGAAAAATATAAAATATCTTTTCGACCACTATAATATAAGCGTCTTGAGTAAAGCACTGATAAAAGTTAATGCTCTTGCTATTCTACTCCTTTTATTTGGTTGTAAAATTAGTCCTCAACCTATTGAATATGGTCAAGATGGATGCCATTTTTGTAAAATGACTATTGTAGATAAGCAATATGCAGCCCAAATTGTAACTAAAAAAGGGAAAGTATATAAGTTTGATGCTACAGAATGTATGGTGAATTTTATGGATGATTTTGATGTCTCTACCATCGCATTATACTTATCAAATAATTATCCAGAGCCTGAAGTGTTAATAGATGCTACACAAGCCACATTTTTAATAAGTGAAAATATTCCAAGCCCAATGGGAGCTTTTCTTTCGGTATTTAAAAATAAAGAAGATGCTATTAAAACTCAAACGGATAAAAGTGGTAACATTTATACTTGGGAAGAGCTTTTGAGACATTTAAATAACAAGTAAAATTTCAATATAATTTTATTGTACTTTGTGATTATGAAAAAGTGTGTTGTTTCTTTAATTATAATTTACTGTACTTCAGTTTTAAGTATAACGGCAAAAACCATTGAGGTTTGTACAACTTGTAACATTACATCGATTAAAAAAGCCATTACTATTGCCAAAGATTTTGATACGATTGTTGTTAGAAAAGGAA
>CAYRVY010000075.1:0-8024 GCA_964427695.1 uncultured Flavobacteriaceae bacterium | reverse complement strand
GATTCTATAGTGCCTCCATAAACTAATATCGAAGGTCTGTCTAAACGAATCATAGCCATTAAAGCTCCTGGCATATTTTTATCGCAACCAACAACAGTTATTAAACCATCGTAACTCATTGCTTGTACTACAGTTTCCATGGAGTCTGCAATAATATCTCGTGATGGTAAAGAATAACGCATTCCTGGTGTTCCCATAGAAATTCCATCACTTACACCAATTGTATTAAAAATAAGCCCTATTACGTCTGTGTTTTGAGTACCTTGTTTTACGAGTTTTGCCAAATCATTAAGGTGCATATTGCAAGGATTGCCTTCGTAACCTGTGCTTGCAATTCCAACCATAGCTTTACAAAAATCTTCTTTGGTTAAGCCAATAGCGTGTAGCATAGCTTGTGCTGCTGGTTGTGAAGGATCTTGAGTTACTGTCTTACTATGTTTATTTAGTTTTGTCAATGGTAATTTTTTTTATAAGCTCGAAATTAGATTTTTAGGCTTTTTTACTATTATTATATTATTGCTTACGTTTAAACTCACTTATATATTAAATGTTATATCTATTTAATTATCAATATATTACATTATTATTTGTATGATGTTCAATGACTAAAGTTTTTAATAAAAACCTTCTGATTAAGAATATCTTTCAAAATTAATTTTAAACTCTTGGCAAATCGTTATCATCCTTTAAGGGCAAATGAGATTGCCCCATTAAATACGAATCTATATGATGTGCTGCTTGTCTGCCTTCTGATATTGCCCAAACAATAAGTGATTGTCCTCTTCGCATATCTCCTGCAGTAAAAATTCCGGGAACATTGGTCATATAATCATGTGTTGAAGCTTTTATATTGGTTCTAAAATCGGTTTCCAAGCCTAACTGCTCTATAAGTGTAGTTTCAGAACCCGTGAAACCTAAAGCTAAAAACACCAAATCGCAATCCCAATGTTTTTCAGTATTTGGTAATTCTCTTAATTGTGGTCGTTTCCCTTTTTTAAAAATCCATTCTACTTCTACAGTAATTAAGCCTATTAAATTTCCTTTTTTATCTCCAATAAATTCTTTCGTCGAAACACTAAAAAAACGCTCTACACCTTCTTTGTGTGAAGAACTTGTACGAAGTCGCATAGGCCAATACGGCCAAGGTTGGGTTGCTGGCCTTCCTGTTGATGGCTTACTTAAAATTTCAAAATTTGTAACCGTTTTTGCATCTTGACGATTGGAAGTGCCAATACAATCAGATCCTGTATCGCCTCCACCAATAACGATTATATTTTTGTTTTTGGCTGAAATAATTTCATCAAATTTGGTTTGTCCATCAACACGCATATTGTTTTGCTTTAAGAAATCCATGGCTTGATGTACGCCTTTTAAATCTGCTCCTTTAATAGGAATTGGTCTTCTAATAGTTGATCCTCCACATAATATAATAGCATCAAACTCCCTTTTTAAAGTTTCAATACTTACATTTTTACCAACATGAGCATTTGTTTTAAATGTGATGCCTTCTTTTTTTAGAATGTCAACTCTTCTATCAATAATTTGTTTTTCAAGTTTAAAATCCGGAATGCCATAACGTAATAATCCGCCAACTTTTTCGTCTCTTTCAAAAACAGTCACAAAATGTCCTGCTCTGTTAAGTTGTTGTGCGGCTGCCAATCCAGATGGACCAGAACCAATAATTGCTATTGACTTTCCTGTTCTTTGTTCTGGAATTTGTGCTGTAATCCACCCTTCTTTAAAGGCTATTTCAACTATATTTTTTTCGATATTTTCAATAGTTACAGGGTCTTCATTAATGCCTAATACACATGCTTCTTCACAAGGTGCTGGACACAATCTTCCTGTAAATTCGGGAAAGTTATTTGTAGCATGCAAAATTTTTGCGGCCTCTTTCCATTTGCCTTTATATACATTATCATTAAAATCTGGAATAAGATTACCTAAAGGACAACCACTATGGCAAAACGGAATTCCACAATCCATACATCTTGCACCTTGTTTTTTAAGCGATTCTTCATTCATTGAAACCGTAAACTCTTTGTAGTTTTTCAATCTGTTTTTTACAGTATCATAGGTTTCAACTTCTCTTTTGTATTCTAAAAATCCTGTAATCTTTCCCATAGCTATGATGTAATTAGGTTTTCTTTCTCTAATCTAATTAGTGCCTGTTTATACTCTTCAGGAAGCACTTTAATGAATTTTGGCAATTTCATTTCCCATTTTTCAAGAATTCGTTGAGCTAATGGACTTAAAGTGGTATTATAATGAGTTTCAATGAGTTGTTTTAATTCTTTAATATCCTCTTTTTCAATTACTGGATCGAGGTTTAATCCTTCTGTATTACAGTGTCTCTTAAAGGAATTATTTTGGTCATATACAAAAGCAATCCCACCACTCATTCCTGCTCCGAAATTCCGTCCTACTTCACCAAGAATAACAGCAATCCCACCAGTCATATATTCACAACCATGATCTCCAATGCCTTCAACTACAGCTTTAGCTCCTGAGTTTCTGACACAAAAACGCTCTCCAGCTTTTCCATTAATATAGGCTTCTCCAGAAGTTGCTCCATATAATGCTACATTACCAATAATTATATTCTGTTCTGGAATAATTGTCGCTTCTTCTGGCACTTTTATAATTAATTTTGCTCCCGACAAACCTTTACCAATATAATCGTTAGTATTGCCGCTCACAACCAAGGTCAATCCTTTTGTGGCAAACGCGCCAAAACTTTGTCCTGCCGAACCTGTAAAGTTAATTTTCAACGTATTTTCTGGTAAGCCTTGTGCTCCATAAATTTTAGAAATTTCGTTACTTAAAATAGCACCAAAGGCACGATCCATATTTGTGATTTTAAAATCTAATATTGTTTTTTCTTTTCTAAAAAGTGCTGGATGTGCTTTATTAATAATTTTAAAATCCAAAGATTGTTCAAGGTGATGATTTTGTTTTTCAGTATTGAATAATTTAACATCATTAGCAACAGGGACTTTATAAAGAATTGGCGATAAATCTATTCCTAAAGCCTTATAATGTTCTATAGTTTTGTTTCTTTCAAGCTTTTGTACTTGACCAACCATATCGTTAATGGTTTTAAAGCCAAGTTTCGCCATGATTTCTCTTAACTCTTGTGCTACGAAATGCATGAAATTTATAACATGTTCTGGTTTTCCTTTGAATTTTTTTCGCAGTTCTGGATTTTGGGTCGCTATCCCAACAGGACATGTGTTTAAATGACACACTCGCATCATTACACAACCTGAAGCCACTAAAGGAGCTGTTGCAAACCCAAATTCTTCTGCTCCTAATAAACAAGCAATAGCAACATCTCTGCCTGTTTTTAATTGACCATCACATTCTAAAACCACTCTGTTTCTTAAACCATTCATTACTAAAGTTTGCTGCACTTCAGAAACACCTAATTCCCAAGGTAATCCTGCATGTTTTAAGGAGGTTAGTGGAGAGGCTCCTGTCCCTCCGTCATGTCCAGAAATTAATATAACATCTGCTTTGGCTTTAACAACTCCGGCAGCAACCGTACCAACACCAACTTCGGATACTAATTTTACATTAATTCTTGCTTTTCGATTGGCAGACTTTAAATCGTAAATTAGTTGTGATAAATCTTCAATGGAATATATATCATGATGTGGTGGAGGCGAAATCAATCCTACATAAGGAGTGGAATTTCTTGTTTTAGCTATTTCAGGATTTACTTTAGGCCCAGGCAATTGACCTCCTTCTCCGGGCTTGGCACCTTGAGCCATTTTTATTTGAATTTCGGAAGCATTTGTTAAGTAATTTGAGGTTACTCCAAAACGTCCAGATGCTACTTGTTTTATCGCACTATTCTTCCAATCTCCATTAGCTTGTTTATAAAACCGTTCTTCATTTTCGCCTCCTTCGCCTGAATTACTTTTTCCACCAATTCTATTCATGGCAATAGCCAGATTTTCATGAGCTTCTTTACTTATAGAACCATAAGACATTGCTCCAGTTTTAAATCGCTTTACAATTTCTGTCCAAGGTTCGACTTCATCTAAAGGAATGGGATCATAATTTGTAAATTCAAACAAACCTCTAATGGTCATTAGCTGCTTGGATTGATTATTTACTAGTTCTGAATACTCTTTATAAGTGTCTTGTTTATTGCTTCTAACTGACTCTTGAAGCTTTGCAATAGTTAGAGGATTAAATAAATGGTGTTCCCCATTTCGTCGCCACCTATATTGGCCTCCAATTTCTAAATCCAATTCTGCAGCTATATTCCTTTCTTTATAAGCATTTGAGTAACGTTTATTTATTTCCTTTTCAATTTCATGTAAGCCAATCCCTTGAATTCTGGTTACAGTATTTGGAAAATATGTATTTACCACAGAGGTATTGATGCCAATACACTCAAATAGTTGTGAACCTCTATAAGAGTTAAGGGTTGAGATTCCTATTTTATTCATTACTTTTAAAATGCCTTTACCAACGGCTTTGTTATAGTTTTGAACGGCTTCTTTAGCGGTTATACAAAGTGCGTCTAATTCATTTATATTTTCCTCAATAATTTCATTAACCATATACGGATTAATTGCACTTGCACCATAACCAAAAAGTAATGCAAAATGATGTACTTCGCGAGGCTCGGCAGATTCTATAATAATACTTACTCCCGAACGTTTTCCAATCTTTTGTAATCCGTTACTAACAAAAGAACAAGCCAATAATGCTGGAATTGGAGCATTATCTTTATCTACATTTCTATCTGATAGAATTACAATATTTGTTCCGTTGTCTATTGCTTTAGAAACGGTTTGGAGCATATAAGTTAAAGCGTCTTCCAAACCATTGTGTCCTTTATTTATTTTGTATAAAACTGGAATAGATGTTATTTTAAAATCTGGGTTTTTGAAACTTTTTATCTTATCCAGATCTTGTTTGGAAATTACAGGATTACTAATTTTTAGCTTTTTACAATAATCCTTATTGATGTCGAATATATTTGAATCACTTCCTAAAGTTAAGCTAATGTCGGTAATTAGCTCTTCACGAATTCCATCTAATGGTGGATTTGTAACTTGAGCAAAAAGTTGTTTAAAATAATTGTAAAGTAATTGAGGACGATCGGATAAAACTGCAATAGGCACATCGTTCCCCATCGAACCTATGGGTTCTTTACTATTTTGAGCCATTGGTAAAATGATAGTATTAATATCTTCTTGTGTGTATCCAAAAATAATTTGCCTTTTCTTAAGTTTCTCTTCATTAAAAAAAACAGGGCAATTATTATAAGGAATATCTTTAAGATGCACTAAATTTTTATCTAACCAACTTTTGTAATTATATTTTGATGCTATGTCTTCTTTTATTTCTTCATCATTTATAATACGACCTTGATTCATATCGACCAAAAACATTTTTCCAGGTTCTAATCTGCCATGATATTCAATATTTTTAGGCTCAATATCAATAACACCTGTTTCCGAAGACATAATAACATAATCATCTTTTGTAACTGTATATCTTGATGGACGAAGACCATTTCTATCTAAAACAGCTCCTATATAATTACCATCTGTAAATGGGATTGATGCTGGACCATCCCAAGGCTCCATAATGCAAGAATTAAATTCATAAAATGCTTTTTTATTACTTGACATTTCTAGGTTTTTCTCCCAAGCTTCAGGTAATAACATCATCATTACTTCTGGTAAAGAACGACCTGTCATTAATAGAAGTTCTACAACCATATCCATAGTAGCTGAATCTGATTTTCCTGAAAGTACAACTGGAAAAATATTTTTCATGTCGTCGCCAAACCAATCACTTTTCATGAGTTCTTCGCGAGAAAACATACGAGAAATATTCCCTCTTAAAGTGTTTATCTCCCCATTATGACACATATATCTAAAAGGTTGCGCCAAATCCCAGGTCGGAAATGTATTGGTAGAAAAACGCTGATGCACCAATGCCAATCTAGTAACTAATGAAGTATCTTTTAAATCGGTATAATACTGCTTAATATCTTCAGGAATTAATAGTCCTTTATATGTTATAATTTTGGTAGAAAGGCTTGGAATGTAGAAAAAAGTACTTTCTGAAAGTTTAGAGTTATAAATCTCATGCTCTGTCTTTTTTCTTGCAATAAATAATTTTAAATTAAATTGAAAATCGTCTTGTTTAGGATTGGACTTCGCAATAAAAACTTGATTAATAAAGGGTTGAGTGCTAACTGCTATTTTACCTAAAACAGAAGTGTTTACAGGAACATTTCTCCATCCTAAAACCTTAAGCCCTTGGTCTTTTAAATGTTTCTCAAAAACAGTTATACAAAATAGTTGTTGATTTTCCTTTTGAGGCAAAAACACATTACTTACAGCATAATTCCCGTATTTAGGTAATTTAAAGTCACAATTAGAAACAAAAAAATCATGAGGAATATCTATTAAAATACCTGCTCCATCTCCAGTTTTTCCGTCAGAACTTACTGCACCTCTGTGTTCTAATTTTTCAAGAATCTCTAAAGCTTTATGTATAATATCATTAGACTTTATTCCTTTTAAACTGCAAATAAAACCAGCACCACAATTTTCGTGTTCAAATTCTGGTAAATATAATCCTTGCTTCTTCATCATAATCAATACATTTTAGATTAAAACCCTTGATTTTAAAACGAATATATGCAGTTGATTTTGAATAATAACAATGCTCAATTCATTATTTCGATTTTAAAAATATAGCGTCTTATAAATGGAGTGTTTACATTTTCAAAGGGTGATTTTTGTCAAATATGCAATTATAATATATTAGCTAAAAAGTGATTTAATATAAATTATATTTAATTAGATGTATTTTTTAATGAATTAAAATCATATAAATCTTCCAAATGATAAAAATAATTTAAAGATCAATTATTGAATTATAAAAAAACATCATAGTAATATTACTTACCGTCAAAAATGTAGGGTACAAATCTATAAAATGATAATAATGAATAATAAAGCCCTATTTTATTAGGGGTTAAAATCATTTATTTATAGTTTTGACACTTTATTAATCAAAAAAGTAAACAACTATGAAAAAAATTATTCTTGCACTATTCATGATTAGTAGTTTAAAAACAGTAGCACAAACAGCATCAGATTCAATACCAAAAACATCTTCAAGTAGTATAGATATAGGCGTTGATATTCAATCACGCTATATATGGAGAGGTCTTCAATTAGGTGGCAACAGCCCAAGTGCACAACCATATATAGAGTTTTCTACTGGGAGCTTTTCAATTGGTGTTTGGGGAGCTTACAATTTAGGAGGTTTGAGCACTGGTAACGAAGCCGATTTATATATTTCTTATTCAATTAGTGAAACCTTTTCCATAACTATAACAGATTACTTCTTTCCTTCAGATGGAAACTCTCAAGAATATTTTCCTTATAACAAAGGGCATGTATTTGAAGCAATGATTTCGTTTGCAGGAACAGATAATTTCCCTATTGGTTTAAGCGTTGCTACTAATTTTGGAGGTGCCATAAAATATGATGATGAAGGTGATGAAAAATCGGCTTATTCAACTTATGTAGAAATTAGTTATTCAAAAACTGTTGGCGAAGTAGAATATAGTTTGTTTGCAGGAGCTGTATTTGCAGATGATAACAGCTATTATCTAACTGACGGCTCTGGTTTAATTAATATTGGCGTTTCTATAGCTAAAGAAGTAAAACTATCAGACTCATTTAGTTTACCAATAAATGCTGCATTAATACTAAATCCAGATGCAGAAAATATATACTTAACCTTCGGATTCTCACTTTAAAACAAATACTCATTATTATGAAACGAGCATGTTAAAAAGCTTATCACTCAATGAAATGATTAATAGCGAACAGTCCCGATAATTATCGGGATGACCTTTGAAAAACAATAAATATAAACAGATGAAAAAAATTGAAGCAATCATTAGAAAATCAAAATATCGAGCAGTAAAAGAAGCTCTTTATGATGCTGGAATTAACTTTTTTTCCTATTGGGAC
>CAYRVY010000074.1:0-8109 GCA_964427695.1 uncultured Flavobacteriaceae bacterium | reverse complement strand
TAAAAATGACTTGTCTCGTGAGGAATTTTTAAATCATGCTTGGGAATGGACACACGAATATGGTGGTGTAATCCTTGAACAACTAAAAAAGTTAGGCTGTTCTTGTGATTGGGAAAGAACCAAGTTTACTATGGATGATAGTTTGAATGAAGCGGTAATTAAAGTTTTTGTGGATTTATTTAATAAAGGCTTGATTTATCGTGGATACAGAATGGTAAATTGGGATCCAGTAGCCAAAACCACATTATCTGATGAAGAAGTAGTACATATTGAATGTACTGACAAATTGTACTATGTAAAATATCAAATTGAAGGAGAAACTGGTTATGTAACCATTGCTACAACTCGTCCAGAAACAATTTTAGGAGATACTGCTGTGTGTATTAATCCAAACGATGAACGTTTTACAAATTTAAGAGGAAAGAAAGTTATTGTGCCAATTTGTAATCGTGTAATTCCAATAATTGAAGACGATTATGTGGATATTGAGTTTGGTACAGGGTGTTTAAAAGTAACTCCAGCACACGATGTAAACGATAAGGAAATAGGAGACAGGCATAATTTGGAAGTTATAGATATTCTTAATGAAGATGCAACTCTAAACAGCTTCGGGCTACATCACCAAGGTAAAGATAGAGAAGTAGCCAGAATAGATATTGCCAAAGAACTAGATAAACTTGGTATTCTTATTAAGGTCGAAGATTATTTTCACAAAGTTGGTACTAGCGAACGTACTCATGCTGTTATTGAACCAAGATTAAGTGATCAATGGTTCTTAAAAATGGAAGATTTAGCAAAACCAGCAATTCAGTCGGTTTTAGTAGATAAAGATATTAAGTTATTCCCGAAAAAGTTTGAAAACACTTATCGTCACTGGATGGAAAATATTCGGGATTGGAATATTTCCAGACAATTACTTTGGGGACAACAAATACCAGCATATTATTATGGCGATGGAAAAGATGATTTTGTAGTTGCTGAAAGTAAAGAAGAAGCATTAAGGTTAGCTAAACAAAAGCTGTCTGTTATTTCGACAGAGCGAGGAACGAGCGACGAGAAATCTCATGCTCTAAAAATGGAAGACTTAATACAAGAATCAGACGTAGTAGACACATGGTTTTCATCTTGGTTATGGCCAATGAGTGTGTTTGATGGAATCCGAAACCCTGAAAACGAAGACATGAAATATTACTACCCGACAAACGATTTAGTTACTGGACCAGATATTCTATTCTTTTGGGTGGCACGTATGATTATTGCTGGATATGAGTATAAAGGTGAAAAACCATTCTCTAATGTTTATTTTACAGGATTAGTTCGCGACAAGCAACGTCGTAAAATGAGCAAATCTTTAGGAAATTCACCTGATGCTCTACAATTAATTAAAAAATTTGGTGCAGACGGAGTTCGTGTTGGTTTATTATTGAGCTCTGCTGCAGGAAATGATTTAATGTTTGATGAAACTTTATGCCAACAGGGAAAAGGCTTTGCAAACAAAGTATGGAATGCCTTTAGATTAATAAACGGTTGGAAAGTTGCAGATATCGAGCAACCTAAATCATCGCAAATTGCTATAGAGTGGTTTGAAAGTAAATTCCAACAAACACTTTTAGAAATTGAAGATTATTATAGCAAATATAGATTAAGCGATGCTCTAATGGCTACTTATAAATTGATTTGGGACGATTTCTGTTCGTGGTTGCTGGAAACGGTAAAACCAGCTTATCAACAACCAATTGATAGAAAAACATATGATGCTATTATCACTATTCTAGAGAATAACTTAAAGATATTACATCCTTTTATGCCGTTTTTAACCGAAGAGATTTGGCAGCATATTACAGATAGAACTCCTGAAGAGGCTTTAATTATTTCAAAATGGCCTGAAGCTAAACCAATAAGTAAAAATTTAATTTCTGAGTTTGATTTTGCAACTGAAGTTATTTCAGGGATAAGAACTATTAGAAAACAAAAAAGCATTGCATTTAAAGATGTCATAGAACTTCATGTCTTAAATAATGAGAAGACAGGAACAACCTTTGATGTTGTAATTAGTAAACTCGGAAATATTTCAACACTAAACTACACAGACGCTAAAGTTAATGGAGCATTGACCTTTAGAGTAAAATCTAACGAGTATTTTGTGCCAATGCAAGGCGCAATAAATGTAGAAGAAGAAATAGCAAAACTTACCGAAGAGTTAAATTATACTCAAGGCTTTTTAAAATTGGTACAAAAGAAACTCTCTAACGAGCGATTTGTAGCTGGAGCACCAGAGCAAGTTGTTGCAAGCGAAAAGAAAAAAGAAGCCGATGCTTTAGCAAAAATTGAAACCCTTAAAGAGAGTTTAGCGAGTTTGAAGTAAAAAATAACATTTTGGAATATGTGAGGTCTTAAAAATTGATTATAGCTCAGTTCTTCTTAAGTTTACAAAGTCTTAAATTTAGATTAATAATCAGAAAGAACAAAAGAGAAAATTAAGATATATCTGTCACTTAATTACTTTTAAAACGTCAAGTAATCTGGGAATTTTATCTACTTGAGTTTCTGTCCAAAATGTGTAGTTTTTAATTTCACTATTATCATAATCATTCAATTTGATAGTTAATCTTCTTTTTCGTTCATAAACAAAATACGATAATGTCATTTCTTTTGCATTAAAGATAAATTCGGATGATTTTTTCTTTAGTTTCATATCTAAATTTGGAATAACATTTTTTTCTACAAAGTTTATAAAGTCTGCAACTTCATCAAGTCCAACCCAAGCAGTTTTATAAATTTCAGGCTTTTTTATGTACATATCTAACTGTAGTGCATTCATTTTTTTTCCACTTTTTAAATCGATAACCTCTATTGGAAAAAACTTCACATATTCACCTATTCCAGATTTAAATTCTGCTGTTGTCGACCAATCTTTATTAATTCTCGTGTATTGACTTTCTTCAATAAATTTCCTCGTTGTCGATTCAATATTTTGCGCGAAAGAATATATTGAAATCATTAGAATTAAAAGTATTAAAATGTTCTTTTTCATATCTGTTTTATTTGATTTTGAGTTGGCTGTTTTCAAAATACACAATTTTAAGCTAATCAGAGTTTAAATTCTTAATTAGCGACTGTTAAACGAAGCTAGTCTTTTTTTAGCAAAAGTCAATATTAATCTATGTTATCTTGTATTTTGATTTCATTTAAAAGTAATGGTTTTCCAAAGCCCAAAGCTTCAAGTTTTTCCATTTGGGTTGCAGCATCACCTACAAATAAATAATTCATCGTATTAACGTTTAGGTATTTTTTTGTAAGCTTTTGAATTTCTTCAACAGTCATTTCTTTTACTATTACCTCACGTTGTTTTGCATAGTCATCAGGAAGATTATAGTTACTAATATTGCTAAGCATGCTTAATTTTGAGCGCATGGTTTCAAAAGCTCTAGCATTACTTTTTACCATAAATCCTTTGGTAATCTCTAAATCATTTTCATTGTAATTATTACCATATTGTTCTACAATCTCTTTAACCAAAATAGCCGACTCCAAAGTAACGTTAGTTCGCACATTACTGGATATTGTAAAAGGGCCTTTATTAGTTGTGCCAGAAAAACCAGAACCAATACCATAAGTATATCCTTTTCCTTCACGTAATTGTTGCGTAAGTTGAGAAGCAAATCCACCACCTCCTAATCGGTAATTCATAACTCTTGCGGCATAATAATCCGTATCAGTTACTGCAAGTGCAGGATAACCAAACTGAATTACTGATTGTTTTGCATTAGGAACATCATAAAAATAGATTTTTGATTCTTTGGGAGCAATCGGAGTTTTTATTTCTGGAAATGCAACATTTTTAGCATCCCAATTATTATTTAAAGAGACAAGAGAATTACTAACTTCTTGTTTTGAAATATCACCAACAATATGAAAATTAGAAACTGTTGGTGAAATATTTTGGTAGTAATAGTTTTCTAAATCTTCAATTGTAATTGCATTTACTGTAGCTTCTGTTCCGATATTGTTATGAGATAGGATATGATTCTCTCCATAAATTAGTTTTGCATATTCGTTTGCAGCAATGCTATTTGGATTTCCTTTTTGACGCTGAATTTGACTCAATGTACTTTGTTTTAATAAGTCAAACTCTTTAACATCCCAACGAGGTTCTAATAAAATTTCTTTTACAAGTACCATTGTTGTATTATAGTTTTTTGCTAAAGTATTTCCTGTAATTATTATAGCTTCATTAGTAGCAAACGCATTAATTGAAGCACCTAAACTTTCAATAGCTTCTTCTAACTCTTGTGGAGTTTTGTTTTGTGTTCCTTTAGTTAGCATTTCTGCTAAAAGATTTGAAACGCCTATTTTATCTTGATTTTCTAGAAGCATTCCGCCTTTAATCTGTATTCTGAATTGTACTAAAGGCACTTCATTGTTTTCAATTCCAAAGAGATTTAATCCAGAAGAAAGTGTTTCTTTCCATACTGTAGGCACTTTTACATCAGGACTTTCTCCATACTCTGGTTCTACAGAACGGTCAAAACTAGAAGGTGTTTTTTCATAAGTAGCTGTAATATTAGCATCAAAAGTGTCTTCTGCACCTTCTACTATTTGTTCTTCTACAACCAGAGCTAATTTTGAATCTTGTAAAGCTAAATTTGCAGCACCTTTAGGCACAAAACTTGTAGCCACATAATGTTGACCTTTAATGTATGCTTTATAAACACGCATAACATCATCGGTTGTTACAGCTAGAATATTTTTAACATCTTGATTAATAAATCCAGGATCACCAGCAAATATTTCATATTGAGCTAACTGGAATCCTTTTCCAAGAACACTTGATAAACCATTGTAAAAACGAGTTTCTTGACCAGCTTTTATACGCTCTAAATCTCTTTGAGAGATACCTTCTACTTCAAATGTTTCGAATGCATCATTAATTGCACTTTGTAAATTATCTAAATTAGTGTTATCAAAAGCAGTAACTCTCAGCATAAACTGACCAGCAATTTCAGAATTGTATTGAAACATTCTTACATTATCGGTTAATTGATTGTCTTCCACCAAGCTTTTATAAAGAGGAGCTCCTTTTCCTTTAGATAAATAACTTGCCAAAACTTCTAAAGCATAAGAATCTGGATGATATTGATATACAGATGGCCATGTTAAGGTTAACTGTGGTAAGCGTGCAAAGTTATCTTCGTAGTATAATTTTTTAGTTTCGGATAGTTGTACTGCTTGTTTTTCCATTTCAGGAATATCTTCACCTCTTTTTATTTCGTCAAAGTATTTTTTCACCCAAGCTTTGGCTTGTTTAGTATCGAAATCTCCAGCAATAGTAAGCGTTACATTATTTGGCACATACCAACGATTGTAAAATTCTTTTACATCTTGAAGCGTTGCATTTTGCAAATCCTCTAAAGAGCCAATAACCTGCCAGGAATAAGGGTGTCCTTTAGGATATAGATTTTTATCAATTACATACATACTGTGTCCATAAGGACGATTATCGACACTTTGTCTTTTTTCATTTTTTACAACTTGCTTTTCTTTGGCTAAAACCTGTTCAGTAACAGTATTAATAAAGAACCCTAATTTATCGGCTTCTGCCCAAATCATTTTTTCGAGTGCATCCTTTGGGACTGTTTGAAAATAATTTGTTCGGTCTCTACTTGTAGAGCCATTAGCTCCAGAACCTCCAATACGAGCACTCATTTTATCAAGACCGCCTTTTCCTAAATTTTCGGATTCTAAAAAAAGTAAATGCTCAAATAAATGAGCAAAACCTGTTCTTCCAGCAACTTCTCTTGCCGAACCAACATGACTTGTTAGTGCTACTGCGAAAACTGGATCTGATCTGTCTATATGAAAAATGACTTGCAGACCATTATCCAAAGTGAATTTTTCGAAGTCAATATTAAATTCTGTATTAGTATCCTTTTCACAAGAAAAGATAGTCATAAAAAGTATGACTAATATGTATTTTATTTTGAATAGTTTCATATAGTAAAGTTTAAATATTATAATTCAAACGCATTATTATTTACAAAGAAAATAGCGTTTACTAGAAACAGCTTTCCGTTTTCCCAGAAACTTCTAAATAAAGGATTATCAACCATATAGATGACGCTTCCGCTTCCTAAACGTTCCTCACCAAAAACCAAAGTATTATTTAATTTTTTTATGGCTTCACTACCTGCAAAACCAGAAATTTTTGTTGGATTGTTTCCTATATGTGCAACATTATAGCCTTTGTCTAATAGACTATAAGAAGTATTTCCTAACTTTAAAGAATAATAAGTATCAGTATAGCCAAATGCCATTGGGTGCGTATTATCGACTTTGGTTTTAAAAATAGCTCCTGTTATCATTTGTTTGGCATACTCTCTTTCTCTTTCTGCATAAGGAATTAGATTTTTATCATCATCTTCATCTTTGTCATCTTCATCAGCGTTATTACGTTTTAAACCGAACCCTTTTTTGTCAGCAAAAGCTCTCAGTGCACGATCTATTGCAATTACTTTACCACCAGCTTTAATCCATGATTGGAGCTTTTTCATGGTATCTTCATTTAGGGTGCTACTGTAATTGCCACTTGGCATAATAAGGACATTATATTTATCTAAATCTATTCGGCTAAAGTTTTCAGTATTTATAGATGTTATTGGGTAATGTAATTGTTGTTCAAAGAAATGCCATAAAGCACCATAGCTTAAAGACGAGGTGCCTTTTCCAGAGAGCATTGCTATTTTTTGTTTGTTAACTAGCTTAATATCTGGCGAGCCAAAGTCAGGTCCACTTGTTGAAAACCCAGAAGCTACAGCTTTGAGTTTGCGATTGTATTTGTTTGCAGTATTTACTAATAAATCATCAAGGTTTTCAACTTTTTTGTTATCACCTCTTACAATAATTAGTGAGCCTCTGTCAAAATTTTGCCCATCTGTAACCATTGGTTTTTCAGTAAAACGAATTTTAATGTTTTGTTGTAACAAATCGGCTAAAAATTTGGCATCTTTTAGGCTATTCCAACGTACAATATAACCCGTAGCATTTGCATTTTTGATATTAGAAATCGTTTTAGAAATTGAAGTATTTGAAGCCACTAAACTTGTACTTGCAATTGCATCAAGACCATAAGCATAAGGCAAACTCCAAGCAGTAATATCGTAAGTAAGCGAATCGCTTAATTTTGCATTGGGTTCAAATAAAACTTTAACCATTTTTCCTTTAGGCTGATTTGTGCTTACTACCAAATCGTTAGAAGTTGTGTTTATGCTTCCTGTTGAACTTATAGAATATTTTAAACCGCTAACTCTTCCGTTTGAAGCATTACCATATTTTATTTCGTGTTTGTCTAATAAAGATTTTAAAGCTTCAATTTTATCTTCATTGCCTTGTAACACATAGCTTTTATATTTAAGTCCGGATGTGTTAAAGAATTTTTTAAATTCAGCAGTTAATTTTGAAGCGTTTTTAGAAGAAATTTCAACAGTCGATAATCCAGTTATAGTATGATGTGCAACACGATCTACCAAGGTTAATATAATTCCTTCATCGTTTAAAACACCTAAACCAGCACGACTATGTCCAGCTTGTTCGTAGGTCATACCAATAGCTCCCATAAATGTAGGATAGGTGTCTCCGTAGCTAGGATAAAACAAGTCAAACCGTTCTCTTGTAAAATAAAGCCAACCTTCTGCATCAAAATATTTAGCGTGATTTTTTCCTATCTGGATTTGAAAATCGCGTTGCCAATCACTTATAATTTCATGAAAAGGTTCGGCAGCAGGAGCAAAATAATAAGGTTCGTTTATGCCTTGTTCATGAAAATCGACATGAATATGAGGCATCCATTTATTATAAATTTTTAATCGAGATTGAGACTCTATTTGTGTTGCCCAAACCCAATCGCGATTTAGGTCAAACAAATAATGGTTTGCTCTTCCTCCTGGCCAAGGTTCGTTATGTTCACTTGCTTGTTGGTCTATATCGTAAGGTTTGCTTGCAGTAGTATTAAACCAATTTACATAGCGATCGCGACCATCTGGATTTAAACAAGGATCGATAATAACAACTGTATTTTTTAACCACTCTTGTTTTTCGGTTAAAAGTGTGTAA
>CAYRVY010000073.1:430-8136 GCA_964427695.1 uncultured Flavobacteriaceae bacterium | reverse complement strand
ACTTATTAAATCTTTTGGATTAGCTGGAATAAATAATACTATGAATGAGTTTAATGGAAAATAAAAAATTATCAATCAGTTAATGATAATCTTTTTTGTAGCACTTTTATTACCATCATTATTTTATTAAAGCAATATAAACGCCTCAAGTAATCACTTAAATTAATGAGTCATTCAGTTTAAAATAATAAAATTAGTCAACTCTAAATTGAAAAACTTCTGATTGCGAATTATTGTCCTGACTGTCTTTAGTTACTACTCTCCAATAATATGTATTTCCTGCAGCCACAGTAACATCCATATTTGTAGTTGCAGTATTTCCTTCTAAAGTAATGGGTGGATTTACTGTATCAAAATACACATCGTAACTCACAATGTCATTATCTATATCACTTCCTAACCAAGATAGGTTTTGTTTTGTTATTCCATTAAAAACACTTCCCATTGCAGGGGACACTAAATCTGCTGGAAATGGTGTATATGATTCTATAGGATTTCCTGCGTTATAAAATTTCCAAGTTTCACTTTCTGCTGTTTCAAGAACCTCTTCGTTTTTTGAAATAACATACCACGAGAACGGTGTTCCTTTTTCAATATTAATAGGCAACTCATTAGTTATAGAGTTATGAGATGTAGTATTTTGAGTGAATAAGTTTTTTAAAACAACATCGTAAGAATCTGTTCTTGAACTCGCAGACCATATAAACGTTACTGTACTTTGATTAGTTCCAGAGACATCTATGCCTTGATTACATTCTTGATTATTATCTGGAAATATTAATGAAGTTGCTGTTGGGTTTGGATCTCCCTTATCTTTTGAACAACCTAAAGTTAATAAAAGGATGAGTATAATACTAATTTTTTTCATGTGCTTATTTTTTTATAACTTTAAAAGTTGATTGCTCTTTACTAGTATTAACAACAAGTAAATATATTCCAGTAGAAATACTAGAGATATCTATAGAGGCTTTCCCTTGATTTAAACTAATCGTTTGAGTCAATAAAGTTTTTCCTAATATAGAGTAAATTATGATGTCTATTTTTTCAATTGAAGTATTACCTGAAAAAATATTTAAGACATTTTCATTTACAACTGGATTTGGATAAATAATCATTTGTAAAGAATTATTTATCGTTTCTCTATGTATGCCTTGACAATCTTGATCTGTTTTTACTATTAATCGATTTATTCCTAGAGACAATGTTAAAGAAATTTCAGTATCTGTTGTATTGGTTATAATTCCATTCAAATCAATGGTGTAATTTATACCTCCTGATAGCTCTAAATTAAGTCTACTTGTAGAAGTGTCTACTCTTGATGTAACCGATAAATCTTCAGGCTCTGTGATTACAATATTAAAACACTGTTCATAAACAGTTTGATTTTCTACAGTTATACAAACCATATAATTTCCTGCTTCTAATCCACTAAAAATGGTTGATGTTGTAAAAGCATTTGAAGTATCAATTCCATTTCCAGTAAGTTGAGCAGTATAATTAAAGACTTCTACAGCAGTTATAGTTATATTACCATTATTACTATTTCTACAGGTTTCACTATTAATTAATAAGCTAAAGTTAGTTACTGGTAAAGTAAACACTGTGCATCCATCAACGCCAATTGAATCTCCCAATGGAGTATCGTCGCATAAATCATTTGCATTTAATATACCATCATTATCAATATCTGAATCACAAACATCGCCAAGACCATCATTGTCAAAATCAGCTTGATTAGCATTTGCTACTGCAGGGCAATTATCTATATCATCATTAAAGCCATCACCATCCGAATCTGTTGGAGGGCTTCCGCATATTTCTAAACTCCAGCTGTCAATGCTCCCAGTATCTTGTCCTGCACCATCTACAACTACTAAAGACCAATCTCCCGAAGAAAACTCACCATTTAATATTCTTAACGCTTCGTCTGGACTAAAAGAACCTGTAAATGGAGCAACTCCAGAACCAATTGCGTTAATGGCATCATCATCAAAAACTGTATTGATATAGTTGTCTCCACTACCTCCATTAGTGGCTGATAAAACTATATTTGTTCCACTTGGACTAATAAGAGTAAGAGTTAAATCTCCAACCCAAGTATGAGTAATATTTATGCTTACAAAAACATCATTAATATTAACTGAATTAACACCTGGAACATTTATAATTGATATAAT
Organism: uncultured Flavobacteriaceae bacterium; assembly: GCA_964427695.1. Classification (GTDB taxonomy): domain Bacteria; phylum Bacteroidota; class Bacteroidia; order Flavobacteriales; family Flavobacteriaceae; genus PRS1. Next base: position 5,959 of record CAYRVY010000073.1, on the reverse strand, counting down.
TCCGGTAGTATTATTATCTGGAATATCTAAAGGAGTATCTGTAGCGTTGAAATTATTACAAATAATATTTTCGGTAGTAAAATTAAAAACTGACGATGGAGTAGCTGTTCCACATTGATTTGAAGCGGTAACCCTCCAAAAATATTGTGTGCTTGCTCCTAACATTGTATTGGTAAAACTTATTGTTTGAATTGTTGCCGAATCAACAATATTTGTAAATCCAGAATCTGTTGCTATTTCTACTAAGTAATCTTCAGAATTAACATCTGCTGTCCAGTTAAGTGTCACCATCGCTGAAACATCAATAGCATTATCAAGAGGTGTGTTTAATGTTGTTGCATTAATAGTACTACTAAAAATATTTAATGTAACATCTGTATTATAAGTTGATGAAGGCGCTGTGCCTACAGCAGTTATTGTATGATTTCCAGTAGCTACAGATACAGTGTTTGAAACAGTCATTGTAACAGCAGTTTCATCAGCAGATGCAGATGTTGGGTTAAATGTTACAGTTGCACCTGTTGGTACATTGTTAGCCGAAAAAACTGTTGTTTCAGAAAAACCACTAAATGTATTATAGGTGAAATTGTAAACTGCATCATCTGGTTGACAAATATTTATTAATGGATTAGATGCACTTATAATAAAATCAACTTCAATAATTGTAAAATCAGTACTATTTACAGCATAGAAAATATTATCTATAGCTTCAACAATTACTCTAGCTTGAGTTGTTGTAGTTGAAGATGGAATAGTCACAATAGTTGATCCATTATTTGGAACATTTGCTGCTATTGTAAAAGGGAAAGTTAATCCACCATCAATAGATAATAAAACATTTATATTAGCTGTATTTACAGGAGCTATATTAGTATTTGCAACATCCCAAGTTACGGTTTGGTTAGAGCCTACTTCCCATGTTTCGTTTGTAGTTTGAGAAATTACACTAAAAGGTCCTGAACTATCCTCAACAGTAACAATCATATTATCTGAAGCCGTACTTGCTCCACCAGAAACATTATCTCTAACTGTTAGCGAAAAACTCATAGTTCTTCCTACCGATGGTACTACTTCCCAAGTTGAAGCTGTTGCACCTCCTAAAACTGTTGCAAAATCTGGCATATACCTGTTTGGAGATGTTTTTGGCTGTAAGGATCTAAATGCTGGTCCTGCTGTAGATGTAGAAACAGGAGGCATTGTTGCTGGAGTTGTATCTACTTGTTCCCAACAATAGGTTAAGATATTTCCAACATCAACATCTGTTGCATCACCTTTCAAAACAAAAGGTGTAGATTTAGGAATGGTGTAATTTGCACCTGCAATTGCAATTGGAGCATTATTCCCTGTAGCACTTTGAGTGGCGCATTGGCTTGCTCCTGCCGAAATATTTGCCCACATTTCTTTTATGTTTTCTCCATGAAAATAATCATCACTATTGTTTTGCACATTTGGGGCACAAATGCCTGCGTATCCCATAATGGTTGAGGCACTTCCTGGTTCAACAGAAACAGCAGATCTTTGACAACTATTATTTTGAGTGTGATTTGCACCATACTGGTGCCCAAATTCATGAGCTACATAATCAATATCAAACGTATCACCTACTGGCGAACCTTGACCTGTTACTCCTCCTGCTTTAGTGCTGCTATTACATTGAGAGTTAAGGTACGCTACACCTCCACCACCTGTACTAAACACGTGTCCAATATCATAGTTTGCAGTGCCTATATTAGTATCGCAAGTTGTTTGATTTTCACTTAACATAGCACTTCCATTATCGTTGGTATATGGATCAGTAGTACCATCTAAAAAGATAATGCTTGTATTATCAACCATTACCATAGTTAATGCTACATCTCTTTCAAAAACCCCATTTACCCTCGTCATTGTTGTATTCATTGCGGCTAAAGCTCCAGCTTGTGTTCCACCATGAAAAGTTGCATATTCGCCAGTACATGCTAATGCCAGACGGAAAGTTCTTAACTGTCCATCATTTGCATTTCTTGCAGACACAGTATTAAAATCAATTTCATTTTTTAGGTATTCTGTTTCACAAATAAAACTAGAATTATTTTTATCTGTTGAAGAATTAATAAAAACGATATAAGTAGATAAATCATTCGTGTAGGGTTCAATAAAGACAGTTTTCTTGTTAGAAAGAACCATACTGCTTAATCCTTTTTCTGGAGAAATACTGAAACGAATAATTGCTGATGGGTTATCTATTCCTTGTCCAATATACGAACGTATTTCTGGAAATTTTGCTTGTAACTCTAGCGTCATGTTAGAAGCTTCTTTTATTCTAAAAGTTTCAAAATTTCCATTTTCAGTTGGAAAACTAATAATAACATTCGAAACTCCAGTAAATTCATTTCTTTTAGGAGCATTCTGTAAGACCCTTTTAAAACTATTTATGTCTAGTTTGTAAAATTTCACTTTTGTTGGTTGAGAATTTCTTAAAATTTGCTTACTTGCTAAAACATTTTCTTTAGAGGTTTTCGTCCATAAATTTTCACTTTTTTGAGCAGAAACAGATATTGAAAAAAACAAAAGGGATATAAATATTAGATAATATTTAGAGTAGGATTGTTTCATCGATTTAAGGATTGTTAGTTTTTAAAAAATAAAATTACTGTCTTATTTTGTAAATCCCAAAGAATTAAGGAATCATTTTAAAAACATATATTTGGGAATGAAGTATTTATACATTTTAATTGTTTGTTTTTTAGCTTTTTGTTGTAATTCAAACCAAAAAGTATTAGCAGCCAAAAAAGCCGATGAAATAACTATTTACTGCCCAGAGGATGGCATATGTACCCTTGAAATTTTGAAGAGTAAATCTTTAATAATCCTCAAAGATGAATTTGATAATTTATATCCCGAAATTTCTGATGGAGATAATATTATTTTGAAATTTGAATATAAAAGAAATGAAATTCCTAATACTGTTGATGGTCATTACAGCGAACTCATTTATGTAGAACTAAATTCGAATAAATTAATAATTGAACTAGAAAATTCAAAACTACAAGAAGTAAATTTACTATTTGCACGTTTATGCTTTTGCAGAGGGCAAACAGGTTATTACAAAGTTAAAAACGGTAAATTATCTATTTCAAAAGAAAACGACAAATACCGATTTAATTTAGCATTTAAAATTGATGAAGTTCCACAAATAATTACTTCAATTAGTGAGTTCTTTGTTTTAAACAAATAGTTATTGACACGATTAAGCATCTTAAATTTTATATGGGCAACATAATTAAACTCAAAGATTATAATAATACTAAAAACGCCGTAGTTACAATTGGCACTTTTGATGGCGTACATCTTGGACATCAGAAAATAATTAAACGTTTAATTACAATTGCTAAAAAACAAAAGTTGAAGTCGGTTGTGCTTACATTTTTTCCGCATCCTAGAATGGTATTGCAAAAGGATGCTAATATCAAGCTAATTAATACAATTGATGAGAAAGCACAATTGTTTGATAATTTTGGGTTAGATTATCTTGTAATAGAAGAATTTACCCAAGCGTTTTCTAGATTAACAGCATTAGAATTTGTGAGAGATATTTTAGTAAATAAACTTCGTATTAAACATGTTATTGTTGGTTACGATCATCAATTTGGGAGAAACAGAACAGCAAACATTCATGATTTAAAAGAATATGGGAAAGTCTATAATTTTAAGGTTACAGAAATAACGGCTCAAGATATCGATGAGGTTACAATAAGTTCTACAAAAATTAGAAATGCTCTAAAACAAGGTGATGTTGAAACTGCCAATATATTTTTAGGTTATAACTTTATGTTAACTGGAACGATTGTTAAAGGCAAAGGTTTAGGGAAACAAATTGGTTTTCCTACTGCTAATTTGCACATTGAAGAATCCTATAAACTAATCCCCAAAAATGGCGTTTATGTCGTTAAATCTAATTTAAAAGCTAACACTATTTATGGAATGATGAATATTGGCACCAACCCAACTGTTGGTGGTAAAAGTCGATCTATCGAAATACATTTTTTTGATTTTAATCAAGATATTTATAATAAAAAAATTAAAATAGAACTTTTAAAACGATTAAGAGGTGAACAAAAATTCGAATCTATAGAAGCCTTACAAACACAATTATATAAAGACAAATCCAATACTTTAGATTACATAAATAGAAATGATGTTTAGTCATTTTTAATTAAATAATTTCAATGTATCAATGTTATAATTCCTTAAATTTGCAAACTAAAACACTCCGAAGCTTTATAGTTTTATAAAGCGAAGGAGTGCTTAAATTTTAATAAATGCTACAAGTCCCTTTTATAAGAGAACATACAGATTTAGTAATTGCTCGTTTAGCTAAACGCAATATAGATGCTACACAAATGATTGCTGATGTTATTACTTTAGATGAAGACCGAAGAGAATTACAAACTCAACTGGATAATACTTTAGCAGAATCTAATACTTTATCTAAAGAAATAGGCGTACTTTATAAATCTGGAGAAGTACAAAAGGCAAATTTATTAAAAGAGAAAACAGCAAAATTAAAAGAAAGCACCAAGCAATTAACAGAGCAGCTTAATACAAAAGTTGAAGCATTACAAGAATTGCTTTGCAAAATTCCGAATGTACCACACAAATCTGTTCCAAAAGGAAATAGTGAAGACGATAACGAAGAAGTTTTTAGAGAAGGAGATATTCCTGTTTTACACGATAATGCAATGCCACATTGGGAATTAGCTAAAAAATACGACATTATAGATTTCGAGCTTGGTAATAAAATTACAGGAGCTGGTTTTCCAGTTTATAAAGATAAAGGCGCAAAATTACAACGTGCACTAATCAATTATTTTTTAGATAAAAATACAGAAGCAGGCTATAAAGAAATGCAAGTTCCTCATTTAGTAAATGAAGCTTCAGGCTTTGGTACAGGACAACTTCCAGATAAGGAAGGGCAAATGTATCACATCAACGGGAATGGCGATAATTTTTATTTGATTCCAACTGCCGAAGTTCCAGCAACAAATATATTTAGAGGAGATTTATTAGCCCAAAACGAACTTCCTAAAGTAATAACAGCTTATACACCTTGTTTTCGTCGGGAAGCTGGAAGTTATGGAACTCATGTAAGAGGATTAAATAGATTGCATCAATTTGATAAAGTTGAGATCTTACGTATTGAGCATCCAAACAGTTCTTATAAAGCTTTAGATAAAATGGTAGAACACGTAAAATCAATTCTTCAAGAATTAAAATTACCATACCGAATTTTAAGACTTTGTGGAGGAGATTTAGGATTTACATCTGCCTTAACCTACGATTTTGAAGTGTTTTCTACAGCTCAAGATAGATGGTTAGAAGTGTCTTCGGTATCAAATTTTGAAACATTTCAAGCCAATCGATTAAAATTGCGTTTTAAAAATAGCAATGGTAAAAGCGAGTTAGTACATACATTAAATGGTAGTTCTTTAGCTTTACCAAGAGTTTTAGCGGGAATTTTAGAAAATTATCAAACCGAAAAAGGTATTG
>CAYRVY010000073.1:0-420 GCA_964427695.1 uncultured Flavobacteriaceae bacterium | reverse complement strand
CCAGAGGTTTTAGTGCCATACACAGGATTTACTATAATTGATTGATTTGTAGTTTTTTTCTTTCCCAATAAATTAAAATTTATCAACTTTAACGATAAAGTGTAAAAAAAATACGTCGTTCAACGAATTTATTCTTTTTCTCTTTGATTTATAGAATATATTTTAGAAATTAGTATAACCAAAACTAATTAACCTACTTAATGAAAAATTTTAAACGTATTATACTGCTAATAACATTAGTAGTATTAATATTAATAATAAAAGTTGTTTTATAATTGAAATTTTGAATTTGTTTTAAATCGAATTATAATTGTTTTACAATAGATAAAGAATTACCAAAGCTGAATATTTGAATCATTTTTGTTAAATATGATTAATAGCACATTTATTTTGGATGGTAATGCCTGAACTTCGGTTCAG
>CAYRVY010000072.1:6765-8150 GCA_964427695.1 uncultured Flavobacteriaceae bacterium | reverse complement strand
TAAAACCAACAATCATGGCAGAAACACAAAAATCAAAAAGTAAGTGGGCTATTTTACAGTCTTCATTAACCGTTTTAACTCCAGTTTTAATTGGAGTATTAGGTTTTATTTTTAGCAGCAATCAGAGCAGTTTACAGAATCAGATTTCACAAATAGACAGAAAGATTTCGAATGTTAAAGCCATGGAACCCTTTATGGAAATGATAGCTTCAAAAGATATTACAACATCTAAATTAGGTGCTTATGCAATTTATATGCTTAAAAAAGATGATGATGTTGAAATAGCAGCGCAAATGATATTAGCTCCTGGAAAACGACATTTATTAGATGTACTTATAGATATTGCAGATAGAGATTCAGTTGTAAAAAAAGTAGTGAATAATACATTAAAAAATGTAAACATAACTAGCGAAAAAGACTCCACTAAATTATCCGAAATACAAAAGTATGCTTTAGAAATAATTAATAGCATTGACATGGAAACAGCTAATGAATCTGTTTCTCAAGCAAAGGATGACACTTCTGAGACAAAACCACCAGTGAAAAAAGAATGGCTATATCTTGGCAATTTTAAAGGAAGTAATAGAAGTGATTGGGTTATAAAAGAGAAACCTTCAATTAATGCTATTTATGCTTTAGTAAAAGATGCCAATGTTAGAATAAATAAACCGCAACCACCAAATTACGCATTACCAAGATTTGTAAGAGTTGCTAGTGAAGGCGATGCCATTAAAATAGACACTTTTACGGTAGATAAAAAAGGCCATTATTGGGCTCGTGTAATTTTTCAATAATAAATTTATAGCTGAAATGTATCAATCTTACACCAACAATTTAATATTAGCATAAGAGTTTTTCATGGCTTTAGTAATTTGTTTTGGGTTTAGCCATTTTACTTTAGTAATACCTTCATTTTCTTGTGGAGAAAGTAAACCATCATAATTGGTTTTCATTTCAAACCAATAGGTTATTTTAATTCTGTACTTACCATTGCGTTTAAAAATATGATAGGTCATTTCTAAAGGCTTTGTGATTTCTAAACCTTTAACTCCAGTTTCTTCTTCTACTTCTCGTATTGCAGTTTTATCTATAGTTTCTTTACTTTCGGCTTTCCCTTTTGGTAAATCCCATTTATTATTTCGATAAATAAATAACACCTCTCCTTTTTTGTTATAAACCTTACCTCCTCCAGCAATAACATTGGGTAAGAGTTTTAAAAATCGCTTAAGGAGTTTGTCTTTATTTTTGCCTATCAACCTAATGTGATGTATATCTTTTTGCTGTAATTTTTTAATTGCTTTTTCAATATTAACAGTCTTTAACTTATAGTTCTTAAAATTGCTCTCTTGTTCAACCTTATTTGTTAAAATTATTGGTTTATCGTT
>CAYRVY010000072.1:0-6665 GCA_964427695.1 uncultured Flavobacteriaceae bacterium | reverse complement strand
GAATATGGCAAACCAGATGTTATTGCTGGAGTGGCAACAGGTGCTATTGGAATAGGAATTTTGGTTGCCCAACTTTTAGATTTACCATTTGTTTATGTAAGACCTGAAGCAAAAAAGCATGGTCGCCAAAATCAAATTGAAGGATTTATAGAAAAAAATCAAAATGTTGTTGTGGTTGAAGACCTTATAAGTACAGGAAAAAGCAGTTTAAATGCTGTAAGAGCTTTAAAAAAAGCCAATGTAAACGTAAAAGGAATGGTAGCAATTTTCTCCTATGGTTTTAAAATTGCTTCAGATAATTTTAAGAAAGAAAATGTTAAATTACATACATTAAGTAATTATAAGGCTTTACTTGAACAAGCTTTAGATACCAACTATATTTTAAAAAAAGAAGTAGAAATTTTGTCACTTTGGAATGCTAATCCAAGTGAGTGGAATGCTAATTGATTAAAATAGAATATTGACCCAAGAGAATAAAACAAAAACTATTAACTTTTAACTAAATTATGAATTTAGAATCTCAAAAAATAAGTATCCCAAAATCAGCACAAGAAGTGTTCGATTTTTTATCTGAAGTAAAGAATTTTGAATCTTTAATGCCAGAAAATATTAGCAAATTTGAAATGCTAAAAGACGATACATTTTTGTTTGCACTAAAAGGAATGCCAGAAATCATTTTAAAAAAGAAAGAAACAATAGCACCAAACAAAATTGTTTTAGGTGCTGATGGCGGAAAGCTCAACTTTTCTTTAACTGGAAATATTTCAGAAATTGATGCAGATAATAGTGAAGTACAATTATCTTTTGAAGGTGATTTTAATCCTATGATGGCAATGATGATAAAAGGACCAATTGGCAAATTTATAGAGACTTTAGCCACAAAAATACCTAGTTCAATTTAATAACCTGAGTTCGATTAATAGTTCAATTTACAGAAATTAAAGAAAAGGTGAGATTTGAAGAATAGAATATTTGGAATAACGAGTTATTTCAAATATTATACTCGAAAAAGATTATCTTTTATTTGATTTTCCTTCGGATTTGTTGAATTTTCACATATACTTCTACAAATTCCCTCGAAATATATAGATATTCCTTCAAAAATTTGAATTTGTCTATGTGAAAATTCATTCAAACTGTAAACGAAATATTAATCGAACTCAGGTTAATATAATAGCTGTACATCTTTTAAATCAAACTCTTTTAAAACACCTTTTTCAAGCACTATTTGAAGCTTGCCAGAATTTGAAATTCCTTTAATGAAACCTGCAAATATATTGCTTTGTTTATCCTTAAATGTTGAGGGTTTATTTTTCCTGAAAAGAAGATTTTCATATTTATTCTTTAAAAGCTCAAGTTCATCTATTTCTAAAAAGGAAAAATAATATTTTAAATTTTTTAGTATAAGCTCTAAAAGTTCATCTTTGTTAAAAACTGTTCCAGTAATAATTTTTAATGATGATGCATTAGGTAAGTTCTTAAATCCGGTTTGGTTAACATTTAAACCAATACCAATAATGGATGCCTCGAGCTTTTTGTTTTTTATGACATTTTCTATTAAAATTCCACATATTTTTTTATTTTCTGACAAAATGTCGTTAGGCCATTTTATACCAAGTTTTTGTACAGAAAAGCTTTGCAAGGTTTTTATGATAGCCAAAGAAGTTACCATACTTATATAGAACTGATTTTTTACTAAAACTTTAGGGCAATCTTTAAACACGCTGCATATCAGGTTTTTAGATTTTTCAGAATTCCAAATTGTTCCCATTTGCCCTTTGCCATGTGTTTGGTATTTTGCAGTAACAGTAGTATAATCTTTAATTGCATTATTACTACTTATTTTCTTTAAATAAGAGTTTGTAGAATCGATGGCATTAAGTTTGATTATACGCATAAAGTACAGTAATTTTTAAATTATAATTTTCTTAAGATTTTTAAAGGTGTAAAGAGCCAAAAAAATAATAACTTTGTGCAAAATTAAAACAATTTAATGACGATAGAAAATAGTAACGCAGACCAACTAATAGCTGTAATATTAGAAGGTATTGAAAATGTAAAAGGGCAAAACACAAATATTTTAGATTTAAGAGAATTAGAAAACACTGTTTGCGATTATTTTATTATTTGCGAAGGCACTTCAAACACACAAGTTAACGCCATTGTAAATTCCATTCAAAAAAAGGTAAGTAAAGAAATAAAAGATAAACCTTGGCATATAGAAGGAAGTAATAATGCAGAGTGGGTTTTAATGGATTATGTAAATGTAGTCGTTCATGTATTTCAAAAACATATAAGAGAGTATTATGATATTGAAAGCCTTTGGGGAGATGCAAAAACAATTGAGATAAAAAACCACTTACTAAAACACAATTAATGTCAGACAATAAAAAAGTAAATAATAAAAAACCAAAGTATAGTCCATATTGGATTTATGGTATAGTCATAGTTGTGTTTTTAGCTATTAATGTGTTTTCAGGGATTGGTTCTTCAACAGCAACCCTAACTACTCCTTCCGAATTTTTTAAGTATTTAAAAGATGGAGATATAGAAAAAATTAAAATTGTAAATAGAAGAAAAGCAAAAATTTATTTAACTAACGAAGCTTTAAGTAAAGAAGTTCATAAAAAATCTATAAAACAGCAACTATTCCCTATTGCTGGAAAAACGCCAAACTATCAATTTGAGTTTGGAGACCTTCAAAATTTTGAAAATCAATTAACCAAAGTTATAAACGAAACCAACCTAACTACTGCTATTAATTACGAAACAGAAACAAATGCACTTGGAGACCTATTGTTATCGTTATTACCTTTTGTATTGATTATTGGTGTTTGGATTTTTATAATGCGTCGTATGTCTGGTGGATCTGGAGGAGGAGCTGGGCAAATATTTAATATTGGCAAATCGAAAGCAAAACTTTTCGACCAAAATTCAGATGTTAAAACTTCATTTAAAGATGTAGCTGGATTAGAAGGTGCAAAAGAAGAAGTAGAAGAAATTGTTGATTTTCTTAAAAACCCTAAAAAATATACTTCATTAGGGGGAAAAATTCCAAAAGGAGCTATACTTATAGGTGCACCAGGAACTGGTAAGACCTTACTAGCTAAAGCTGTAGCTGGAGAGGCTAAAGTACCTTTCTTTTCACTTTCTGGATCAGATTTTGTAGAGATGTTTGTTGGTGTAGGAGCTTCGAGGGTTAGAGATTTATTTAAACAAGCAAAAGAAAAATCGCCTTCAATTATTTTTATTGACGAAATAGATGCCATTGGTAGGGCAAGGGGAAGAAATGCAATGTCTGGCGGTAATGATGAACGTGAAAATACATTAAACCAATTGTTAACCGAAATGGATGGTTTTGGAACAAATACTAATGTTATTGTGCTTGCTGCTACTAATAGAGCTGATATATTAGACAAAGCCCTTATGAGAGCAGGACGTTTTGACAGGCAAATATTTGTTGATTTACCAGATGTTCGCGAACGTAAAGAAATATTTCAAGTTCACTTAAGACCTATTAAAAAAGCTAAAGGTTTAGATTTAGACTTTTTATCTAAACAAACTCCAGGATTTTCTGGAGCAGATATTGCAAATGTGTGTAATGAAGCTGCATTGATTGCTGCACGTAAAGGAAAAAAATCTGTTGGTAAACAAGATTTTTTAGATGCTGTAGATAGAATTATAGGAGGACTTGAGAAAAAGAATAAAATAATTACTCCAGCCGAAAAAAGAGCTGTTGCCTTTCATGAAGCTGGTCATGCTACTGTAAGCTGGATGCTAGAGCATGCTGCTCCTTTAGTTAAAGTTACTATTGTACCTCGAGGACGATCGTTAGGATCTGCTTGGTATTTGCCAGAAGAACGTTTAATTGTGCATCCAGAACAAATGTTGGACGAAATGTGTGCTGCTTTAGGTGGTCGTGCTGCCGAGAAAGTAATTTTTAATAAAATATCTACTGGAGCACTTAGTGACCTAGAAAAAATAACAAAGCAGGCCAGAGCTATGGTTACTGTTTATGGTTTAAGCGATAAAATAGGAAACCTAACTTATTATGATTCTTCTGGACAAAACGAATATGGTTTTACCAAACCATATAGCGAGAAAACAGCAGAATTAATAGATAATGAAATTTCAGATATTATTGAAGTGCAATATCAACGAGCTTTAAAAATATTAGAAGAAAATAAAGATAAACTCACAGAACTTGCTGAAGTACTACTGGAAAAAGAAGTAATTTTTAAAGATAATTTAGAAAAAATATTTGGTAAAAGACCTTTCGATAAAAAAGAAGAAGATAGTAATGAAAATGAAGAAGAATAAAATAACTACAAAAGTTAAAATTTAACCATTAGTTAATTTAAGTTTTATATATTTGATTTATTACATGAATAAAATTGATTAATAGCAAAATCATAAATGAGTCTATTTCGCAAAATCTTTGGTCCAAAATCTGACGACTCTCAAGAATACATCCATCATGAGCAGCGTAGCAAATATATGCCTGAAATCAAACTCCCAATAGATGAGTGTTTTACAATTAACTTTAAAGCTAATGGCGGAAAATTTTTATATTGTGAAAATTTTGATGAGGTAACCCAAAACCTCAACTCCATTCTTGAGGAAAACGATTGGAAACAAAAAAAAGTACTATTTTTAGATAAGAAATTAGCTGAAAAATTTAAAGTTTTTGATTTTGAAATCAGTAAAAATATAAGCGACTGTTCATACTTTTTTACAACTTGCGAGTTTTTAATTTCTAATGATGGCTCTTTATTAATTTCTTCTAATCAAATTGCTGAAAAAAGACTAAAAGAACTGCCTCAAAATTTTATTATTTTTGCTACAACCAGTCAATTTGTTGAAACTATAAGTGAGGGTTTAAAGGGGATTAAAAATAAAAACAGAGAAAAATTACCTACAAACATCACCACAATTAAACATTTTAAAGCTTGTGAAGATAAAGATTTTCTTAGTTACGGAAGTAGTTCTAAAAACTTATATTTGCTCTTATTAGAAGACTTGTAAATGAAGGAATTATTTATTAGAGCAATATCAGGTATTTTATATATATCCTTATTTTTACTTGCATTAAATTCCCAGCACTCATTAATTGTTTTGTTTTTTATTTTTGGGTTAATTTGTCTAGCCGAATTTAATAAACTTATACAGCTAAAAGGTGTTGTCTCATATGCTATTTTTATTGTTTTGTATATATCTTTTGCCTATTGGCATTTGGTTTTAGTTTCCAATGAAGGCTTTCATGAGGCTATACAAATATTACATGTGCTTACAATTTTTGTGCAATTATTCTTAATAAGAGACTTGTTTTCAGAAAAAGCACTTCCTCTTTTTATTACAAAACGATATATTAATACAACACTGTATTTATCTAGTGCTTTTGTTTTTATAATACTTATTGCTAATTATTACGAATCTTTCAATCCTAATATACTATTAGGAGCATTTATTTTAGTTTGGGTAAATGATTCCTTTGCTTTTTTTATAGGAAAAAGTGTTGGTAAACAGAAGCTCTTCCCTAGAGTTTCACCAAAAAAAACTGTCGAAGGATTTTTAGGCGGCTTACTCTTTTCGTGTATAGCAAGTTATTTTATTGCTAAATACACCAATACTTTAGATGCAACAAATTGGCTTATAATAGGTGTTATTATTAGTGTTTTTGGTACATTAGGTGACTTAATAGAGTCTAAATACAAAAGACAAGCTAAAGTTAAAGATAGTGGTGTAATTATGCCAGGTCATGGAGGCCTTTTAGATCGTTTAGATAGTATTATTTTTGCTGCTCCTTTTATTTATTTATTTTTAATAATTATTAAATATGTTTCATAAAGAAGGTCATAAAATTATTTTATTTACTTTGGCTTTTGTGGTTATTTCTATTTTATCTATAGATAAATTTATAGAAATTTATTGGCTTCAAAAAGCATTAGAAATACTTCTATTAGTATTCTTAATTATTATCCTTCAGTTTTTTAGAAATCCAAAACGTAAAACAAAGCTCAATGATAATCAGGTGTTTTCTCCAGTAGATGGTAAAGTTGTGGTTATTGAAGAAGTTTTTGAAAACGAATATTTTAATGAAAAACGCATACAAGTAAGTGTGTTTATGTCGCCTTTAAATGTGCACGTTACACGTTACCCAATTGGTGGTAATATTGTATTTAGTAAATATCATCCCGGAAAATATTTAGTTGCTTGGCATCCTAAAGCGAGCGAGGAAAACGAACGTACTACTATAGTTATAAAAAACGAAGTTTATGGTAAGGTGTTATATAGGCAAATTGCAGGTGCTTTGGCTAGACGTATTGTAAACTACGCCAAAGAAAATAAAAAAGCTACTCAAGGTAGCGATTCGGGTTTTATAAAATTTGGTTCGAGAGTAGATTTATTTTTACCTTTAGACACAACTATTAGAGTGAAGCTCAACCAAAAAGTTCGTGGAGGCGAAACTGTAATTGCAGAACTGTAATGAATAGCGAAAAATTAGAAATAGAATTTCAGGAAGCTGTTAAGCGTGTTAATGCGCATACAGATCCTTTTCCTGCCGACTATTTATTACGTTTATATGCCTATTACAAAAAAGCAACTAACGACTATGGCAAACCTAGTAGTAGAACACCTATTATTAATGCGTTTAAAACTAATGC
>CAYRVY010000071.1:0-8198 GCA_964427695.1 uncultured Flavobacteriaceae bacterium | reverse complement strand
AGGTATGCATTGGTTACCATGTGTATCGGAGTTGGTCAAGGATATGCTGCTATAATTGAAAATGTGAACTTATAAAACGTTGTTTGTTTAAACTTAATCGTTTGTTTAATATTTATAAATATAATTCATAAATATTTATTATATTTACAAAAATACATATAAAATGACAACATATACATCATCATTGCCAGATAACTTGTTTGAAAAGTTAGCAGAAGTTGCGAAACAATATGGAGTAGCAAAAAATAAGATTATTGAAAAGGCACTTCAAATTTATCTTGATCAACTTAATCGAGCTGAATATGTAAAATCATATAAAAAAGCTGGACAAGACCAAGAAATTATGGTGGTTGCGGAGGAAGGTATGACAGAATATCTATCAAATTTAGAAGGAGATTTATAATGAGGCAAGGCGAAATCTGGGAATTATTTTTCGATCCTATTAAAGGAAGTGAGCAAGGTGGTTATCGTCCTGCTGTTATAATAAGCGGTAATTTATTAAATAAGCATCTTAATGTGGTTATTGTTTGTCCATTAACTACAAGCATAAAAAACTATAAAGGGAATTTAATTTTAAATCCTTCAAATGAAAATGGACTATCAAAAAAATCTGAAGTTTTAACGTTTCATATTCGTTCGGTTTCAAAAAACAGATTTGGAAATAAAACAGGAAGTATTTCTATTAAAAAAGTTAATACGATTAAACAAACATTAAATGACATTTTAAGGTATTAAGTAAATTATGAATAAGATTCAACACTACGTTACAGGTCAATGGTTAGAAGGAAAAGACGAAGGTTTTCCTATCCATGATTCAATCACTGGAGAAGTAATTTCTAACATAGCAATTGAAGGTTTAAACATTCCTGAAATTCTAAACTATGGAAGAACAAAAGGTGGAGAAGTCCTTCGCAAAATGACCTTTCAAGAACGTGGAAATATGCTTAAAAAATTAGCATTCCATTTAATTAAAAAGAAAGACGCTTTTTATGAATTAAGTTATAGAACTGGAGCAACTAAAGTAGATAGTTGGATTGATATTGAAGGTGGATTTGGAAACTTGTTTGCCAATGCATCTTTAAGAAAACTGTTTCCTAATCAATCCTATCATGTAGAAGGAGAACCAATCGATTTGTCTCGAGGAGGTCGCTTTATGGCACATCATATTATGGTGCCAAAAAAAGGTGTAGCAGTTCATATTAATGCATTTAATTTTCCAGTTTGGGGAATGTTAGAAAAATGTGCAGTTAACTGGATGGCTGGAATGCCAGCTGTTGTTTTGCCAGCACCTTCTTCATCCTATTTGGCAGAAGCTGTTGCGCGAGAAATAATAAGCTCTGGGATATTGCCAGAAGGCGGATTACAAATCATAAATGGTACAGTTAAAAACATTTTAGATACTGTCGAATCTCAAGATGTAGTTACGTTTACTGGTTCTGCTTCAACAGGACGTTTGCTAAAAGCACATCCAAGAATTATTCAGGAAGCAGTTCCGTTCACTATGGAAGCAGATTCTTTAAATGCTTCTATTTTAGGAGAAGATGCAGTTCCAGGAACACCTGAATTTGACATCTTTATTAAAGAAGTTCGAAAAGAAATGATAGTTAAATGCGGTCAAAAATGTACTGCAATTCGCCGTATTATTGTGCCAGAAAATTCAATTGAAGATGTGCAAATTGCTTTAGGAAAAGCTTTAGATAAAGTGACTATTGGTGACCCAAGACTTAAAGAAGTTAGAATGGGCTCTTTAATTAGCAAAGAACAAGTTGAAGAGGTAAGAAATAGTGTTAATGATATTGCTAAAACAGCACAAATTGTATATGGCAGTCTGGATAAGTTAGATGTTGTTGGAGCTGATTCAAAAAAAGGTGCATTTATTAGTCCAATTTTATTGAGAGAAGATTATCCTTTTGAAAATAATGCTGTTCACGAACGTGAAGCATTTGGTCCAGTAAGTACTATAATGCCTTATAAAAATTTAGATGAAGCCATTAAGTTAGCACAAATGGGAAAAGGTTCTTTAGTGTCTTCAATTGTAACTAATAACGATTCTTTTGCAAAAGAATACGTGATAAATGCTGCAAGTCATCATGGACGAATTTTGGTGCTCAATAGAGAAAGTGCAGTAGGAAGTACAGGTCATGGTTCGCCTCTACCAAGTTTAGTTCATGGAGGTCCAGGACGTGCAGGAGGAGGTGAAGAAATGGGAGGAATGCGAGGTGTAAAACATTATTTACAGCGTACTGCAATTCAAGGTTCACCAACAACTCTAACTGAAATTACAGGAATTTATCAACCAAATTCAAAATACAAAGAAGTCAAACAGCATCCTTTTAAATACTATTGGGAAGATATTCAACCAGGAATGTCACTCAAAACACATAAGCGTACTATTACAGATAGTGATATTGTAAATTTTTCAAATTTAACTTGGGATCACTTTTATGCACATACTGATATCACTTCATTAGAAGGAAGTATTTTTGAAAAACGCACTGCACATGGCTATTTTATTCTCGCAGCAGCAGCAGGATTATTTGTGTATCCTAATAAAGGACCAGTGTCAGCAAATTACGGATTAGAAGATTGTCGTTTTATTCGACCAATTTATCATAATGATACCATTTCTGTACGTTTAACCTGTAAGCAAAAGATTGATAGAGATTCTCGAGGTCCACAATTACCTAACGGAATTGTAAAATGGTACGCTGAAGTTTTTGATGCTGAAGACGAAATTGTAGCTATTGCCACTGTTTTAACAATGGTACAAAAGAAAAACCCTTTTGCTGAAATAAATAGAGAAACTATTGAAACTTGTTTAGGCAAACTATCAGAAGACAGGAAACCTGTTTGGGGAACGATGTCACCACAGCTTTTAGTTGAGCACTTAGAGCTTACTTTTAAAATAGCCTCTGGAGAAAATCAGGATTTTGATTTTTCAACACCAGAAAATAAATTAGAAAAAGTACATGATTCATTATATAATCATAGACCTATGCCAAGAAATTTTGAAGCACCTCGATTTCTTGAAAAAGATATTAAAGAATTACAGCATGAGAATTTATTAGTAGCAAAGCAAAAATTATTGGAATCTTATGATGAATTTGAAGCTCATTTTCAACAAAACCCAGAAACAACTACAAAAAATGTTGTTTTTGGACATTTAAATAGATTTGAATGGAAATTATTTCATACCAAACATATAAATCATCATTTTGAACAATTCGGATTATTATAATATGAAGCCTTACGTAAGATTAAATATAAACAAAGCAGTAGGATACATTGAATTTTTTCATCCAGATCATAATTCATTACCAGCAGATTTGTTAGCTAAATTAGCACAGACAATTACTGATGCAGGAACAAATGATGAAATAAAAGTCCTTGTTTTAAAAAGTGGAGGCGAAAGAACATTTTGTGCTGGAGCAAGTTTTAATGAACTCATAAACATTAATGATGAAGAAACAGGTAAAATTTTCTTTTCAGGTTTTGCAAATGTTATTAATGCAATGCGTAAATGCCCAAAATTTATTATCGGACGTATTCAAGGAAAAACAGTTGGTGGAGGAGTCGGAATTGCTTCTGCAACCGATTATTGCATGGCGACAAAATTTGCAGCGATAAAATTAAGTGAACTTAATGTTGGTATTGGCCCTTTTGTAGTTGGACCAGCCATAGAACGTAAAATAGGATTAAGTGCCATGTCGCAAATTGCAATTGATGCAAATTCATTTTATCCAGCAGAATGGGCAAAACAAAAAGGCTTATACACACAAGTTTTTGAAAGTGCTCCAGAATTAGATGATGCTGTTAAAATCTTTGCGGAGAGTTTATGTAATTATAATCCAGAAGCTATGTCTGAAATGAAAAAAGTATTATGGAATGGGACTGAAGATTGGAATGATTTATTAATTGAAAGAGCTAAAATTAGTGGAAGATTAGTGCTTTCAGGATTTACAAAAGAGATGCTTAAAAGGTTTAAATAGCAAATTCCTGCGAAGGCAGGAATCTCATGAAAAGAAACGTAAAGATGAAATTTTGGTACGTTTACATAATGTCAAATAAACCGAATGGAGTACTTTATATTGGCATTGCAGATAATATAGAAGAAAGAGTTAGAGAGCATAAGTTAAAAGTGAATCCAAAATCGTTTACCGCAAAATATAATTGTGATAAACTGATTTATTTTGAAGAATTTGAAAATGATGAAGATGCAATGTTTAGAGAGGAAAGGTTTAAAAAACGGAAAAGATATTGGAAAATAAAATTGATAGAGGAAATGAATCCAAGTTGGATGGATTTAAGCATGAACTGGGAAATGAATATTAGAAAAATTAGAACTATTAAATAATGAGATTCCTGCTTTTGCAGGAAAAAGATATGATTTATTCATTCAAAGGATACATACCAGTAATTCACGAAAGTAGTTTTGTGCATCCATTAGCTGCAGTTACTGGAAATGTAATTATTGGTAAAGACTGTTATATTGGTCCTGGAGCTGCTATTCGTGGTGATTGGGGACAAATCATTTTAGAAGATGGTGTAAATGTGCAAGAAAACTGTACAATACATATGTTTCCAGGTAAATCAATTACTCTAAAAAAGAGTGCACACATTGGTCATGGTGCAATAATTCATGGCGCAGATATTGGCAGAAATGTATTGGTTGGAATGAATACAGTTATAATGGATGATGCTAATATTGGTGATGAAAGTATAATTGCTGCAATGTCTTTTGTTAAAGCTGAAACTATAATTCCAAAGCGAAGTTTAGTTGTAGGAAATCCTGCAAAAGTGGTTAAAGAAGTCAGTGATAAAATGATTGATTGGAAAACAAAAGGAACACAATTGTATCAACAATTACCAGTAGATTGCCATGAAAGCTTAAAAGAAGTAGAACCGTTACGACACATGCCAACGAATTTAAAAACGCAAGAATCATTTTATGATACTTTGCGTGATTTTATGAAAAAATAATGGAGTTGAGTTTCCTGCAAGGTTTTAAAAACCTTGTAGGTATAAATAATATATAGAAAAATAAAATAAGTCATTGGGAGCAAAGCGAAGTAATCTCATCATAAGATTGTCGCATTTTTCCAAAAAAACTCGCAATAACAATGACTAACAAACATTAGTAAAAAAAGTATTAAAATCCTTCCCTTTTTAAGGGAAGGTGTCCGAAGGACGGAAGGGTTAAAAAAAAGTAAAAATGTCTCTATTTGAATTTAAAATGCCCAAATTAGGTGAAAGCATAACAGAAGCATCCATTATCACATGGTTTAAAAATGTTGGCGATACTATCGAAGAAGACGAAATGTTGCTGGAGGTAGCTACTGATAAAGTAGATTCTGAAGTCCCTTCAACTGTTTCTGGTGTTGTTGAAGAAATTCTGTACCAAGCTAATGAAGTGATTAAAATTGGAGATACCATAGCCATTATTAAAACTGACGAAAAATCTTCCGTTTCAGAAAAAAAATCCCAAAAGAAAACTGTAAAAAAGAAAGAACTTCCTAAAAAGAAAACTCGAATCACTCAACTAAAGAACACAAATTATTCTCTCCCTTCGGGAGAAATCGAAGATTCGACGAATCAATATAAATCATTGAGTCAGATGTCCGAAGGACAGAGAGGGCTTTTCTTTTCACCATTAATTATTTCAATAGCAAAAGAGCAACATATAAGTTTTGAAGA
Organism: uncultured Flavobacteriaceae bacterium; assembly: GCA_964427695.1. Lineage (GTDB taxonomy): Bacteria > Bacteroidota > Bacteroidia > Flavobacteriales > Flavobacteriaceae > PRS1. Next base: position 2,504 of record CAYRVY010000071.1, on the reverse strand, counting down.
ATTAGCAAGAATACCTGTAACTGGTAAAAAAGGGCGTTTAAGAAAAAGTGATTTGTTTCAATACATCAAAAACGGAAGACCATATAAGTTTGTTCAACCTGTTACTCAAGATCCAACTGCTTATAGGATACCACAATTAAATTTCGATAAAGGCACAGGAAAAATTGTAGAAATGGGCAGAATGCGCAAGATGATTGCTGACCATATGGTGTATTCTAAACACACGTCGCCTCATGTTACAGCTTATGTAGAAGCCGATTTAACCGAAATGGTTAATTGGAGGAATAAAAACAAAACGGTATTTCAAGAAAAATATAAAGAAAAATTAACCTTTACACCATTATTTGTTGAAGCTGTATCAAAAGCAATAAAAGATTTTCCAAATATAAATGCCTCTGTAGATGGTTCAAATATTATTGTAAAAGATGAAATTAATATAGGAATGGCAACAGCATTACCATCTGGAAATCTAATTGTACCTGTGGTAAAAAATGCAGATCAAAAAGATTTAAAACAACTGACAACTGAAATAAATTCCTTGGTTTCAAAAGCAAGGGAAAATAAACTTGAAGGTGACGATATAAAAGGAGGAACATTTACCATTTCCAATGTCGGAACCTTTGGAAGCCTCATGGGAACACCAATAATCAACCAGCCAGAAGTGGCGATTTTAGCTATGGGAATTATCAAAAAACGTCCAGAAGTTATTGAGACCGAAAAAGGTGAAGAAATAGCTATTCGTAGTATGATGTACTTATCCTTATCCTTCGATCATCGTGCGGTCGATGGTCATTTAGCAGGTTCATTTTTGCGTCGTGTAGCAGATTATTTAGAAACATTTAATAATAAACATTATATATAATAATATGTCTTTTAATATTAAGATTACAAAAAATGAGAATTCAAAAATCGATGACTTAGATTTCAATAATATTCCGTTAGGAAAAACCTTTACAGATCATATGTTTATTTGTGATTATGCAAATGGAAAATGGATTAATCCAAGAATTGAACCATTGCATCATATCCCAACGCATCCTGCAGCAATGGCATTGCATTACGGACAAGCAATTTTCGAAGGCATGAAAGCAACCATAGATACAGATGGAACACCAATGTTATTCAGACCAAAAAAAAATGCAGAACGGCTAAATTTTAGTGCAAATAGAATGGGAATGCCCGATTTTCCTGAAGACCTATTCGTAGAAGGCTTAAAACAGTTAGTAGCTTTAGATAAAAACTGGATTCCACCTCAAGAAGGAAGTGCCTTGTATTTAAGACCATTTATGTATGCCGACGAGCATTTTATAGGTATGCGAGCTGCTACAAATTATAAATTTATTATAATAGCATCACCATCAGGTCCTTACTTTAATAAACGCATCAAACTGTTTGCCGAAACCCAATATATACGAGCTGCAAAAGGGGGAACAGGAGCAGCAAAAGCCGCAGGAAATTATGCAGCAGCAATAAAACCTTCCGAAACTGCTAAAGCCAAAGGCTACGATCAAGTTTTGTGGTTAGATGCTCACGATTTTAATTACATACAAGAAGCGGGAACGATGAATCTTTTTTTTAAGATTAACGGCGAATTTATTACGCCAAGTTTAGATGGTACGATTTTAAGTGGTATTACACGTATGAGCGTTATAGAATTGCTTAAAAGTAAGGTTTGTAAAGTTACAGAGCGACCTATTACTATAGAAGAAATTATAGAAGCGTCTAATAATGGCACCTTAGAAGAAGCCTTTGGAACAGGAACTGCAGTTGGTATTGCTATGATTGAGGAAATTAGATATAAGGATACGACCATACATTTTTCCGACGATAACCCTTTTGGACAAGTGGTTTTAGATACATTAAATGGTGTTCGGTCAGGGAAACAGGAAGATAAACTAAATTGGATGGTTAAGATTCAAATCGATTTGGGCGTTACTCACTAAAGCTAAAGCATCGGTGAGTCAGGCTTTCCGCTATATCTTTTTACACAAAACAAGTTCAGTATAAAAAGGATGTCGCTGCAATCCTTAACGCAAAACAAGACCTGTCAGGTTTTAAAAAACCTAACAGGTCTAAAGATAAAAACATTAAAAACAGTAGTGAATTTGTGGATATAAAAGTAAGTAAAGACATACTCAAAAAAGCATTTTCAAAGCTTTGCACAGCAAAAGCAATGACCGAATTGTATGAAGCTAACTTTAAGCTAACTTCAAAATATGTACACGCTACTTCAAGAGGACATGAAGCCATACAAATAGCATTAGGTATGCAACTCTTACCTCAAGATTATGCTTTTCCATATTATAGAGATGATGCTATGTTATTGTCGTTTGGTTTAGAGCCTTACGATTTAATGCTCCAATTATTAGCAAAAAGAGACGATCCTTTTTCAGGTGGACGAACCTATTATTGTCATCCAAGTTTAAAAGATGATGATAAACCAAAAATCCCACATCAATCTTCAGCAACAGGAATGCAAGCCATTCCAGCAACAGGAGTTGCTA
>CAYRVY010000070.1:0-8238 GCA_964427695.1 uncultured Flavobacteriaceae bacterium | reverse complement strand
AAAAAATCTAACCCAAGTTATTTTAACTTACACAGATTTTAGGATAGTGTCTTATAAAATGTAGTATCCTTAATTTCATCTGGCAGAAACTCATGTTCAGCAAAATTACTTTCATAATTATGAGCATACTGGTAGTCTTTTCCATATCCAAGCTCTTTCATAAGTTTAGTAGGTGCATTTCGTAATGAAAGAGGAACACTCAAATCTCCAGTTTCTTTTACTTTTTGCTGTGCTTTTTGTATAGCCTGGTACGAAGCATTACTTTTAGCCGAACAGGCTAAATACGTGGCACATTGACTCAATATTATTCGCGACTCTGGATAGCCAATAGTAGCAACAGCTTGAAATGTACTATTTGCAACAACTAAAGCCGTTGGGTTGGCATTACCAATATCTTCACTGGCAAGGATTAATAATCTTCGTGCTATAAACTTTACATCTTCTCCACCTTCTATCATTCTTGCTAACCAATATACTGCTGCATTTGGATCGCTACCACGAATAGATTTTATAAAGGCAGAAATAATATCGTAATGTTGCTCACCAGTTTTATCGTAACGAACCGTATTGTTTTGAACCTTTTGTAACACAATTTCATTTGTGATTACGATTTCTTTTGAATCATCAGAATTTACAATGAGTTCAAAAATATTTAATAATTTTCGAGCATCTCCTCCAGAAAGACGCAATAAAGCATTAGTTTATTTGAGTTTTATATTATCTCATCTTTTTCAATAGCGCGCTTTAAAAGCTCCTCTAAATTTGTTTTATCAAAAGAATTCAGAATATAAACTTGACAGCGTGATAACAAAGCAGGAATTACCTCAAAACTCGGATTTTCGGTTGTGGCTACCTATTAAAGTTATCCAACCTTTTTCTACAGCTTGCAATAAAGAATCCTGTTGCGATTTACTAAAACGATAAATTTCATCAATAAATAAAATAGGGTTTTTTGTAGTAAATAAACCACCACTTTGTTTAGCCTTATTAATAATTTCACGAACAGTAGCAACTCCAGAGTTAATAGCACTTAAAGCATAAAAGGGACGGTTAGATGTATTTGCAATAATATGAGCCAATGTTGGTTTACCTGTTCCTGGAGGTCCCCAAAAAATTATCGACGGAATCAATCCTTGCTTAATGTGTTGAGTTAATGCACCTTTTGGACCAACCAAATGAGTCTGACTCATAAATTCCTCTAATATCTTTGGACGCAAACGTTCTGCTAAAGGCTCATTCATAACGTAAAATTACAGCATTTTTTGGTTTTATTAAACTTAATTATTTTGTGTGACAATTTATCATAAATAGGTTATTTGGCGAGTTATTTGTAATGATTACTTAAATTTATAATATGAATAATCAAGACCAGTTTAAATTTACAACAGGAGTTATAGGATATCCTATTTTGTTTGTCCTTATTATTTGGATTGTCTTTTGGTTTGAAGTTCGTTTTGGTTATAGTTTTAACTCATTTGGAGTTTACCCAAGAACTTTAACTGGGTTGAAAGGTATTATATTTAGTCCATTTATACATAGTGATATTGAGCACTTATACCATAATACCATTCCGTTATTTGTACTTTCTGCAGCTTTATTTTATTTTTATAGAAAGATTTCTTGGAAAATAATTTTCTATGGCATCTTACTTTCTGGATTCTTAACATGGTGCATAGGTCGACCAGCAAATCATATTGGAGCGAGTGGGTTAATATATGTGCTTATGAGTTTTACATTGTTTAAAGGAATTTTTGCGAAACATTTGAGGCTAATTGCACTTTCGCTTTTAATTGTATTTCTTTATGGAAGTATGATTTGGTATGTATTTCCAGTAAAAGAGAATATGTCTTGGGAAGGACATTTGTCTGGACTTATTACAGGCTTAATTTTTGCTTTAGTTTTTAAAAAAAATATTGCAAAACCCAAAAAATATGAATGGGAACACGAAGATTATAAAGAAGAGAATGATCCCTTTTTAAAACATTTTGATGAACATGGAAACTTTATTGAAAATATTGATAATGAAGAAATAGAAGTGAAAAAAGAGCCTATTAAGATTAAATATATTTTTAAACGAGACAAAAAAAGTTAAAGTCTTTGTCTAACCACTTCATATAAAAAAGCACCACAAGCCACCGAAACATTAAGCGATCCTATGTCACCATACATTGGTAATTTAGCTCTATCATCTGCCAATTTAATAATGGATGGCGAAATCCCTTTGCCTTCCGATCCCATAATTATTGCACAAGGTTCATTAAAGGACATATCATAAACAGTATCTTCTGTTTTTTCGGTAGCTGCAATAACCTTTATACCAGAAGCTTGTAAATGAAACATGGCATCTTTTATATGATCTACTTTACAAATAGGAACTTTAAAAACAGCTCCAGCACTGGTTTTAACTGTATCGCCATTTATTGGAGCACCACCTTTTTTTTGTATAATAATACCATCAACTCCAGTGCATTCTGCAGTCCTTATAATGGCTCCAAAATTTCTAACATCACTTATTTGGTCTAAAAGCAGGAACAATGGTGTTTTTCCAGATTCAATTACATTAATAACAAGATTTTCTAAATCATAAAATTCTATAGGAGAGATTTGTGCAACAGCACCTTGATGATTCTTACCTGTAAGTCTGTTAAGTTTTTCTACTGGAACATAAGAGACGTTAATGGATTGCCTTCTTATAAGGCTTTCAAGTTCGTTAAATAGTTCACCTCTTAATCCTTTTTGCAAAAAAACTTTGTCGATGGTTTTATTGGAGTTAATGGCTTCTATTACTGAATGTAAGCCGAATATTTTGGTGTTGTTTTCCATTTGAGCAAATGTATAAAAAGAACCACCTCAATTGAGGTGGTTCTTTTATTATATATAATTTATATAAATTTCTACTCTTTAAATTGCACAAGCATCTACAATTAATTCGCCTATTGGCGGATTAATTCCATACGAGCCAATTTCATTACCATTAGGGGAAATTATCTGAAAAGTAACTTCTGAATCCCAATCACCAGAGTTAAATAAAAACCTAAGTGTTGTAGACCCAGTAGGAACTGTTATTGTTACTGTTGCGGTTGATCCACCATCAAGAGTGTAAGTGTCAAGATCGTAATTAGTTCCAACACCATCAATTTCAACAGTAACTGAAGCTCCATTCCATCCATCTCCAAAGACATCCTGCATATTCAATACCCAGTCACCTACAATATTAGTTGCATTTAATTCACAAAAATCAAGTATTGTAATGAATGTAGTTTTTAGCAAATCCGTTCCACCTCTTCCAACGGCAAGTTCACCTTCTGCGTTTGAAGCGCTTACAAGTATTACTTCTAGTGTTTTAACACCATCAGCAACATCATCCGTTAAAAGGTCAACTACAATATCACCGTTATCATAAATAGCATCAACTGGGTTAGTACTCTGTACATGTTCTATAATAAATGAGCCTCCTGTGCTTGAAGCTCCAGCTATATTAAAATCTACACCAAATACAGCAGTACCTCCAAATTCAAAGTTAACAGTAACATCTGAAAGTGTTCCTCCAGGTACTTCTACATTTAGTTCTAAATCTGCTAGATTTTCAGCTGTCACTATATCATCTATAGTTATATTTACTCCAGGAGCACTAAATGCTACATAAGCTGGTAATTCTGAAACAGAAAGGTCAGTAAGTTCGTTATCTCCGAGTTGGAAATCATCGACACATCCAGTTAATAATATAACTGTAGCGAATAATAAATATGTTATTTTTTTCATCTTTATATACATTTTTTAGTTTTCAAACCACATAGGTTGGCCTGTTGGCGGATTAGATGGTGTATTTGGATTTGAACCAACCTCATCCGGTGGATAATTAAATCTTCTTAATATTGTTCCAATAGTCGTATTTGGCGGAGGTGAAAGATTAGGCACCTTATTTAATCTATAAACATTCCAAGCCATTACAGGCTGTAAAAATGCAGCTAAATATTGTTGATTGAACACATCATCAAGTGTAGGAGCTCCTAAACTATTAACATAAGTGTCAATAGTTCCAGTAGAAATCGTTGCAATTATACCTGGTATATCTTGTCCCCACCATTTAAGTGAATTTGTCACACCGTTTTTATAGTTTGTTTGAGCATTTCCTGCAGCAGTAACACCTTCTAAAGCGAGTTGAGCTTTGTAAAAGTCAATTTCAGAAGGTTTCATTAACATATCTGGCAAACTACCCCTAATGATATTATTACTTAAAACAGATGTGCTAGGGTCTGGAAATATATCATTTCCAGGTGGATCTAAATCATTTCTAGCTACCCATAAGTCCCATCTTGGGTCTCCAGACTCACTTAATAATTCGTCAATAGGATCACCAGGACCAAATACATTTTGACTTTCATTATCTGGACCGAAAAAGGCAGTAATAATAGTAAGCATAGCATTTGAAGCACCTGGACCCCCGGCATAATTCAAAAATGCAGCTTGACTATTACTTCCCATTAATGGTTGCCCTAATGTTGTATTTATTTGAGCATCAACATTTGCTCCGCCACCTCTAAGCATCATTAGAGCACGAAGTTTTAATGAATTTGCTAACATTTTCCATGAATCCATATCGCCGCCATAAAACATATCACTAGCAGGTGTTATATTAAAGTTATCTGATGGTAATGCATTGATAAGTGCAATGGCTTCATCATACATTGCAACCACACCATTTAAAACTGTTTGTTGATCATCAAATGCAGGAAAAGGAAACTCTGCACCGTTGAGTGCTTCAGTAAATGGTACAACTTCCCAAATGCTTGTTAATTCATAAAAAATATGAGCACTTAATATAGTGGCTATAGCATTAACGTTGTTCTGGCTAGCGCCAGCAGCAACAGCATCAGCCTTAACCAATGACAAGTTACCTAATATTTGATTGTACATCATACCCCAGGTATTACCTGTAAGGAAAATACTAGTAGAACCCCTATTTGGGCTATTAAACGTATTAGAAATGTATTGAGATACGTCACATATTCTTGTGCCTAGCTCAGTTACTTTTCTAGATGAATATTGTACAAAAACGAATGGGAGTACAGCATTAGGATCAGCAGAAGTTGCTGCCAATGGGTCAGTATTTATATCTAAAGTATTATCACATGATATTAAAGGATTCAACATCAATATGATTAATAGTATTATTATTTTATTTTTTTTCATGATTTTTTAATTAGAAAGTTAATCTTACATTAAAACCGACGCTTCTTGTAGATGGTACACTAGCTCTTTCGACACCAAACCCATCAGCTCCAGAACCAAATAAGTTAGCTTCTGGATCTATATGCGGAACCTCTGAATAAAGTAATGCAAGATTTCTTCCTACAATACCAAAAGTTGCACCTTTTATACCAGTATTTTTTAAAAATTTTGAAGGAAAGGTATAAGTAATAGCAACTTCTCTTAATTTTACAAAGGATGCATCAAATATCCAAGGTTCAGCAACACTATTATCATTTAATGATGTCCAGAAATCTTGTGCATTAATCAAAGGAACATTATTATCAGTCACATTACCATTACCATCAACAAGAACTCCCTCAACATCTATAAAAGTTCCTTCTCTATTAAGAAGTGTTTCTTTTACTAATCCGCCAACTTGTAAGCCTTCAACAGTAGAAGATTTCATTACACCTCCCCATTTTACATCAATTAAAGCAGATATAGAAAAGTTTTTATAAGTGAAAGTGTTTAACCATCCACCTGTCCAGTCTGGCAAAACTGAACCAAAAGTTCTAGCCTCACCTGCTATTCTTCTTCCTGTATCAGGGTCAATAATTGGTCTGCCAGTTGCTTCATCTCTTAAGAAACCAAAAGCAAATAATTGAAATTCTTCACCAGGTACAGCAACTACCTGTACACTATTAAATGCTGATGCAATTATGGTTCGATCTACACCATCTGTCAAGGAAACTACAGTTGACTCAACCTGTGAAAAATTAATGAGAGTATTCCAAGAGAAATTTTCCGATTTAATTGGATATGCATCAATGGCAATTTCAAACCCTTCCTGATCTACCCGACCAACATTTTGCACTTTAAATCCAAAACCTGTGGTTTCTGGAATTGGAATTGCTAATATTTGATTTTCATTTTGGCTATTAAAATATGCAAAATCTAAACCAATTCTTCCATTAAAAAGTTTCATATCCAATCCAAATTCATAAGAGGTTTGTTGCTCTGGCACCAAATTATCAGGCGGAATGGTAGCACTTGCTGAATAAGCCAACGCTCCATTAAACGGAAAGTTATTATTTAAACCATATTGACCACTTGCCGTAGTAATTGGGAAGAAATTAAAATCTAGTTGATACGCATTGGTATCGTTACCTACTTGTGCCCAACTAGCTCTTAATTTACCGAATGTTAATACATCACCAGAAATATCAAAAGCATCGGTAAATACAAATGCTAAACTAGCAGAAGGGTAGAAAAACGAATTATTATCCTTAGGTAAGGTAGACGACCAGTCATTTCGGGCAGTTAACGTTAATGTTGCCCAATTTTTATAACCAAATTCGGCCTGACCATATAGCCCAATAAGCCTAGTTTCCGCAAAATCTCTCGCTGCAATAGTTTGAGCAACATTTCCAGGGCTGAATAATTCTGGGATTAAGAGGTCAATTCCTTGAATTCGTTGTCTTTCAAATAACCGTGTGTTATATTGTAAACCTCCAAGAAGGTTTAACGAAAAATCTTCTGAAATATCTTTTTCATAAGTTGAAATGACGTCAACAGTAAGAATATTTCTTCTGATATTGTCAGAATCAAAATTACCTAATAGCCTAGTAATAGTACCTTTGCTGTTTTCAATAAAACGTTTATCATCTTCTAAATCAAGTCCAACTCTTCCAGTTATACCAAAACCCGTAAATGGTTTATAAGTTATTGAGAAATTACCAAGAATACGGTCAGCATCTCTGTCATTTTGATTCTCATATCTAATCCATAAAGGATTGTTTTGGGATATGACTCCTTGATGTGTTAAAATATGATTTATTTGATTGCCACTTGCATCTTTCCAAGGTTTAAAAAGATTTTGGTCAAGCGTACTACTAAATGAACCAAGACCGATTATATTAACGTCATTAGCACCAATAGCACCTGTTCCTGCAGATATAGTTTTAATATATGACAAACCAAATCTTGATTCTAGTTTATCACTATGTCTAAAGCCAGCATTAAGACTAACTGTTATTCTATCAAGTTGAGAACCAGGCAGTACTCCTGTTTGATTTAATGAAGTGAGGCTTAGTCTATAATCCATATCTTCATTACCATCAGAAATAGAAAAGTTGTTGATTAAAGTGATACCTGTTTCGAAAAAATCGTTTATTCCATTATCCTTTATAGCAGTTAAAGGACCTGACTCACCAGTTATTGGTAAATTTTCGACTATCTGACCAACAATACGTGGCCCCCAATCGAATCCAACAGAACCGGCATTATACTTACCATTGGATCCCATAGCATATTCTTGTTGATAATCAGGAATTCTAAATAAGTTGTCAAATCTAACTGTAGAATTAAATGTAACTCTTGCATTACCATCGGCGCTTTCCGAACCTCTTTTAGTAGTGACTATAATTACACCTGTTGCTGCTCTAGAACCATAAAGTGCTGTTGCAGCCGCACCTTTTAAAACGGTTAAAGTCTCAATATCATCAGGATTTACTACAGATGCACCATTTCCAAAATCACGATTTCCCAACAATCTACTTCCAGTTTGAGTATTATTATTGTTGATAATGATGCCATCTACAACCCAAAGTGGATTATTGTTTCCAGATAATGATGAAACGCCTCTAATAATAATTTTAGATGATCCACCTAAATTACCACCAGAATTCGTAATTTGAACACCTGTAACTTTTCCTTGGAGAGAATTGATAATATTTGCGTCTCTCGCTTTGGTCAGGTCTTCACCTTTAACTATATCAGTTCCATACCCAAGAGTCCTTGCTTCTCTCCTAATCCCTAAAGCAGTTACAATAACTTCTTCAAGAACTGTAGCATCTTCTTGCATAGTTACATTAATGATGTTAGCTGCACCAACTGTTTGTTCAACAGTTAAAAATCCTACATAAGAAAAGGTTAAAACGTCACCCACATTTGTATTGATGTTGTAATTGCCATCAAAATCAGTTAGGGTTCCAGTAGTTGTCCCTTTTACAATAATATTAACCCCAGGAAGCGGTATTCCAGCAT
>CAYRVY010000069.1:0-8286 GCA_964427695.1 uncultured Flavobacteriaceae bacterium | reverse complement strand
CGGAAAATGCTCGAACATTTCCCGATTTAAGAAAATGATTAATATTATTAACCAATTAATTCATTACAAAAATATGAAAAATCTATTTAAACAAAAGGGTTTTACCTCTTTTAAACTAAAATTCGATTTAAAAATGAAGCTTGCTACATTATTACTTATAGTTTCTTTCTTCAACCTTTATGCAAATGATTCTTATGCTCAAAAAACTAAGATTACATTGAATATGGAAAATGAAACTATTGAAAATGTTTTATACAAAATTGAATCACTAAGCGATTTCAAGTTCATGTTCAATGACAGCGAAATTGATTATAAAAAGAAGATTTACGTAACAGCTAAACGCGAACGTATTTCTTCTATTTTGACGAGAATGTTTTCAAATTCAAATGTAACTTTCGAAGTATTTGAAAAACAAATCATTTTAAAAATTGATCACTCAAAAAATCAAGTCAATGTTTCAAATATTGATGAAACAACAGCATTACTACAAAGAAATGTTACTGGAGTAGTTACCGATAATAGCAATTTACCATTACCAGGTGTTAATGTTACTATAGAAGGTACTACAACTGGAGCAGTAACAGATTTTGATGGTAAATATAGTATTGATGTGAGTTCAGACCAAGACGTATTAATCTTTACCTATGTTGGTATGAAAACTGTTCGTAGAACTGTAGGAGAAAGTAATACAGTTAATGTTCAAATGGATGAAGATAATCAATCTTTAGACGAAATTATTATTACAGCAACTGGTGCTCGAAAAAGAGTTGAAATGGGTAACTCCATAGCCACTCTTAAAGTTTCAGAAGATGTAAAAGAGCGACCAATTAATAATGTTTTTGATATCCTGCAAGGACAAGCAGCAGGTGTATCGATTGGAAGAAGTGGTGGAGCAGTAGGTATGGGATCTAGAATAAGAATTAGAGGCTCCAATAGTGCTTCTTTATCTAATGAACCTGTAATTTATGTTGATGGTGTTTTAATTAACAATCAAGCCAATTCAATCTCTTTTGAAACAGGCGGACAAGCACCTTCAAGATTAGATGATATTAATCCTGAAGATATTGAGTCTATTGAAATTGTTAAAGGACCATCAGCTGCAACACTTTACGGTTCTATTGCTGCAAACGGGGTAATATTAATTACCACAAAAAAAGGAAGAATAGGCGAACCAAGGTGGTCTGCGTTTTTAGAAACTGGCATAGTAGAAGATGTTGTTACATATCCTAAAAATTACCAAGCCCTTGATGCAAATGGTAATCCTGGTTTTAATTTTGAAGCTGCAGATGGTACTTTTGTACATAGTACTGTAAACTCTTTTCAACCATTAAACGACCCTCGAACATCACCATTCCGAACTGGTCAATCTTTTGGAGGAGGTATTAGTGTATCTGGTGGTGGCGAATTTGTAACATACTTTCTTTCAGGGAGTATGTCAGATACCGAAGGTGTTTTACCAGTAAGTAATATTAAAAGAAGTAATTTCAGAGGAAATTTTGGAGTAACAATTACTGATAAGCTAAAACTTACTTTAACAACAGGATATTCTAATAGTAATTTAGAATTACCGTTAAACGATAATTATGCTCTAGGATTAATGGGGCAAGGTCTAAACGGTTTTTCTACTATTAATCAAAATAATGGTTGGGGAGAATTTACTCCAGATGAACTATTTACTATAGACACTAGACAAATTGTAAACCGCTTTACAACTGGTTTAGAAGCTATATGGAAACCATCAGAAAAAATAAATGTTCGTATTTTTGGAGGTCTTGATTATACAAATCGTTGGGACACACAATTTTTTCCAACTGGAGAAGCGCCAGCTTTTTTAAATTTTGATGAAGGAGCTCGATTCTCAAATAGGTTTAATGATTTTGTTTACACTTTAGACGCAGTTGGTTCTTATACAACCAATTTTTCTGAAAACATTACCTCTCGTACATCGTTAGGTTTACAATATTTAAAAAACCTTTCTCAAGGAACACTTACAACAGGATTACAATTAGTTGCAGGTAGTAGCTCAATTGCAGGTGCTGCGGTAACTTCAAGTAATGAACAAACTATTGAACAAATTACAGTAGGCGCATTTATAGAACAACAAGTTGGGTTTAATGAAAAGCTTTTTGTAACTGCTGCAGTTAGAACTGATAGAGGAAGTTCATTTGGTTCTTCTTTCAAATCAGTTTTTTATCCTAAATTAAGTACTTCATGGTTAATTTCTAATGAAGACTTTTTTAATAAAAGCGATAAAGACTGGATTAATTCTTTACGTTTAAGAGCTGCTTGGGGTGCTTCAGGTGTACAACCTGGAACGAATGATGCCTTAAGATTTTTCAATCCAATTGCTGCAACTGTTAATGGTGTCAGCGTTACTGGAGTTACAATTGGTGGTGTAGGTAATGCCAATCTTAAACCAGAACGTTCTGTAGAATTGGAGTTTGGTGCAGATGTAAAGTTATTATCTAATCGTGTTAGTTTAGATTTCACTTATTTTAATAAGCAAACTGAGGACGCATTAATTTTTAGAACATTGCCACCATCTCTTGGTGTTGGTGCAGGTCGTTTCGAAAATTTAGGTTCTGTTAAGAATACTGGTTTTGAAATAACTCTAAATACCAGAATTATTGAAAAAGACAATTTCTATTTTGATCTTGATTTTGTTGGAGCATTTATAGATAATAAACTTACAAAATTAGGAGAAGGAATTCAACCTGTTATTTTTAATGGTGTACAAAGACAAGCTGAAGGATATCCTTTAGGTGGATATTGGGACGAAGAATATACTTTTAACGATGCTAATGGAGACGGCTTTATAAGTCAAAGTGAAGTTCAAGTAGGCGAAACTGTATATTTAGGAACTCCTTTCGCTACAACAGACATATCATTTTCTCCTACACTTAGTTTTTTTAGTGATGCGCTAGTTTTAAAAGGCTTGTTGAACTATAAAGGTGGACAAAAACTTTATAACAATACTGGAGCTTGGAGAAATGGTAATAGTAATACTCAAGAATTAAACGATCCAAATGCATCTCTTACAGGACAAGCTAGAGCTGTTGCTTCAAAATTCTTAGGTACTAATGCAGGATATATTGAAGACGCATCATTTTGGAGACTACGTGAAATTTCACTTACTTACAATTTCCCTAAAGATTTTTCAAGTAAGATGGGTTTTTCACGAGCTAGCTTAACTTTTAGTGGTCAAAATTTAGGTATTTGGACCGATTATTCTGGTCTTGATCCAGAAATTAGTTCAACAGGTCAATCTAATTTTGCTACTGAAGAATTTCTTAGTCAGCCTCCTGTTCGATCTTGGAGAGTTCGTTTAAACATCTCTTTTTAACACCTAATTATTCAAACAATAATAAAGATATACTTGAATTATGAAAAAATTAATAAAAAATAAAAATCAATTTGGAAGTTTCCGATGGTTATTTGTAGCCTGTTTTTCGATACTTCTTGCACTTGGAACAATATCATGTGATTCTTTAGTTGAAGTTACAAATCCAGATATTGTAACACCAGAATCTTTAAATAGTGAAACAGGTATTCAAACACTTAAGGCTGGGTCATTAGGAGATTTGTCAATTGCATTAAGCGGTTCTGCTGCTGGACATGGAGCTACAGCTGGATTAACAGTTATGAGTGGACTTATGTCTGATGAGTACGATTATTCTGGCACATTCCCTACACGTCGTGAAGGTGATACTAGAATTCTTCAAAATACAAATGGTACAATGAATAATATTTATTCAAATTTGCACAGAGCACGTGCTGGTGCTGAAGCTACAATAGATTTAGCACAAGGCTTTGGTGGAGTTCCTGAAGTAGAAAGTGAAATGCAAAGTGTTGTAGGTTATTCTTACGTAATGTTTGCTGAAACATTCTGTGGTGGAGTCCCATTTAGTAAGGTTCCTTCAGGTGGAGGAGATATTATATTTGGAGAACCATTAACTCAATCAGAAATGTTTAATGCTGCAATTACTTGGTTTGATCAAGCAATTGCAAGTGGTAGTGGAGATTTAGTTAATTTGGCAAGAGTTGGTAAAGCACGTGCATTATTAGGCTTAGGTCAAATTTCCGCAGCGGCAAGTACAGTTGCATCTGTTCCGACAGACTTTGTATATGACATTGAGCATTCTGATAACAGCCGACGACAAGAAAATGGAATATATATTATGAGTACTGTTCGTCGTCAATTTTCTGTTGCCGATGGAAAAGGTATAAACGGTTTAATGTATCGTTCAGCAAACGATCCTCGTGTTCCTTGGGATGGAGGCACTGCTTTTGGACAAGACGATATTACTTTGTATTACAATCAGCTTAAATTCATTTCTTCAAGCACATCTGTTGATATAGCTTCAGGAATTGAAGCGCGTTTAATAGAAGCTGAAGCAGCCGCTGATTCGGATAATGCATCTGGTACTCAAATAATTCATAATACTTTAAGAGCAAATATGAGTCTTCCTGCATTAGATTTCTCTGGTTTAACAGGTAATGCACTTATGTTAGCTCATATGGCAGAACGTGCTTTTTGGCTTTACAGTACTGGTCATCGTCATGGTGATCTTAGACGACTTGTTGACGTGTATGGTATGCAACCTTCAGATGTGTTCCCATGGGGAGATTATTTTAAAGGAGGAAGTTATGATTCTAATCTTAAGTTTCCAGTTCCTCAATCTGAAGCTAATAATCCAAATTACGTAGGATGTTTAGATTAAGAATAATAGTTTTTTATTAGAAACTAAAAAAGAGGTTTATTTGAGCCTCTTTTTTATTTGTAAACGTAATATATTTGTATAAAATTAATTATATGTATGGATAAAAATCAACAAACTTATATGGTAAGTTTTAAACGTTTTTCATTTTTATCATTATTATTTTTTTTATCGGGTGCATCTAGTTTAATATTACAGGTTGTTTGGATGTATCGTATAGGGCTGATATTTGGGAATGCTTCTTATGCGACTGCTGCTACATTAGCAGCTTTTTTTTTAGGATTAGCAATTGGTGGTTGGTTTTTAGGTCGTGCTTCTGCCAAATTTTCTCGCCCACTTACTGCTTATGGGATTATGGAAATTGGGATTGCTTTGACTGCTCTTCTACTAATTCCTGGCATAGCTTTTTATGAAACACATTATGCTTCTGTTGTTGCATTTATAGAAGGGCAACGCAGTTTGCTTACCTTTTTTAAGTTTATTTTTAGTATGAGTCTTCTTCTTTTACCATCTGTTTTAATGGGTGGAACGTTTCCTGTTTTAGCTCAATTTGTTGGAAAAGATCGACGTCAACTAGCAAGTAGAGGCACTATTTTATATGGAGTAAATACAATAGGTGCATCTATTGGAGCTTTTCTAGCTGGTTTTTATTTCCTTTCAACCTATGGCGTAAATTATACTTACAATCTTGCGATAATCTTAGCAGCTGGTATAGGTGTCATTGCTTTAATTTTAGATAGGTTACCAGTTAAACGAAAAGTAATTTCTACGATTAATAAGAATATTAAAGTATCTCTATCTTTTAAAAAAGCTACAGAGGTTTCAAAAGTATCTGCCAATATTACTTACTCACAGTTTGTTTTTTTAGCATTTTTTTCAGGTTTATTAGCGTTGTCAGCAGAAACAATTTGGACTCGAATGTTTGCTCAAGTACTACAAAATTCAGTCTATTCTTTTTCGGCAATTTTGGTTGTATTTCTTCTTGCTTTGGGTTTTGGAGGATTGTTATCTCATATACTGATTAAGTTTTCTTTTCCAGCAAAACCAGTTTTAGTTATACTAATGTCGTTAGGAGCAATAACAGTAGGATTTTCTCCAGTTGTATTTAACTCTTTAACCGATGGCTTGGGTTATCTGGCCTTTGCTGAATCATGGTCATCTTATATACTTGCAGTTTTTAAACTTAGTTTTTTGGTTGTATTTATTCCAACAGTAATTTTTGGTGCTATATTTCCTTTTTTACTAAAAGCAGCACCAATAATAGATGAATCTTCAGGTAAATTTGTTGGTAAATTGGTTCTATTTAATTCTTTTGGTAGTGCAGTTGGACCTGTTATTTCTGGATTTGTTCTTCTTGGATTAGTTGGACTGTGGAGTAGTATTAAAATTATTGCTGTCAGTTATGTGATTTTAGCAATTTATGTTGCTTTTTCATTGAATAGTAAAAAGAAATTAAAATGGATGATAATACCAATAGTTGTAGTATTTGGGATGGTTGCATTTGTAAACCCATCAACAGTTAAATTAGGGAAAGGAGAAAAGGTAATTGATATGTGGCAATCAAGCGATGGTGTAGTTTCAATAGTAAAATCGGAAGAAAATATTGAAATGCGGTTGGATAATTTTTACGTATTGGGAGATTCAAAATCCATATTAGTAGAACAAATGCAAGCTCATATACCATTGTTATTGCATCCTAATCCAAAAAATACTTTGTTTTTAGGAATGGGAACAGGTATTTCGGCTGGTGCATCTTTAAATCATGACTTAGAACATGTGGTTATTGTAGAACTCGTATCGAATGTAATACCAGCTGCAAAGCGTTATTTTTCGGCATGGACAAATAATCTTTTTGAAGATAAACGGGTAGATATTATTGCTGATGATGCTCGTAACTACTTACTTGGAACAGATGAAAAGTTTGATGTTATTGTTGGAGATTTGTTTACTCCATGGCATGCAGGCACAGGAAGTCTTTATACAATTGAACATTTTCAACAGGTAAAAAAGCAACTCAATGATGGAGGTGTTTTTGCTCAATGGCTACCATTATACCAACTAACTCCTGAAAGTTTCCAGATTATTGCTGCAACATTTGCTTCTGTTTTTCCTGAAGTTACTTTATGGCGAGCCGATTTTTCTAGTTCTCGTGCAAGTATTGCTCTAATTGGTCAAGAAAAAGGATCACAACTCAGTGAGGAAATTCTTAAAAAAAATATTGTTTACATTATTGGAGATACCGATAGCAGTAAGAGCGAAACCGACCACATGGCAGGTCTTTTTTATCTCGGAAATTTGAAAGCACTTAAAAACCAATTAGCAAACGTGAGTATTAATAATGATGATAGAAGAACGGTTGAATTTAAGACACCTATCTTAACTCAACAAGCTAATGCAGGACAAGAAACATATATTGTAAACTCTGCGTTAGATGATCTTTTATCTACTTTAGCCATTAACCTTCCTGCAGAGCAAGATCCTTATCTTTCTGAACTTCCACCTAATGAAATTCGATATGTAAAGGTTGGTTTACTATTTTATCAATATCAAATGTTGATAGCAAATGACAAAGATGAAGAAGCAAAAAATATTTTTGAACAAATAAATCTTTTAGTCCCCAATTTTTTAAAAACACCATTGCAGAGTTTAAAATGAGTAAATTTCTTAATAAGATGTTAATGCTTTTTTATTCCCAGCAGTGGGTTTAATTATTTAATTTTTTTGTAGCTATTTATAATCAATTTTATTTAAGGTTAAGTGTCTGACTAGAGGTCGTTTTGTTTTCGACTTTTTATTTGTTTCGGCTTTAACCATAACCAAAAACCACTAAAGGCAAGTAAAATTAAACCTAACGAGGTTATGGTTGAATAAACGAGTTTAACATTTTCGGACTTATTTTTAAAAAGATAATCTATTATAGAACCATCATGAATCATTTCTATAAGATTATCTGTTCGCTGCTTTACCGAAATAACTTTACCTGTATAGCAATCTATTTGAAGCTCGGTAAAATGATGTTCAAAACGTATTTTTGCTATACCTTTAGCTGGACGATAGTCTATTCTATTTATTACTGAAGATATTTGTAGAGAATCTGCATATCGTATTGCATTTTGCTCTATGACAGATAATGAAACTAAAGATTGATTTGCAAATGCACTTTTTAGTGAAGGTGGTTTAAGTTTTAATTCTGCTTTCCATGTTAAAAGCAAACCTGTACTACCCAATAAAAGCATAAAAAACAACATAGGAACAGCAATAAACTTATGAAACCTCCTGTAAAAACGTGTGTCTTTTGCTAATTTCCGAATGTTTTTACGCATTTATCAAGTTTGATTTAGTTGCCGAAATTAAGAAATTTTTAGCTAAAAATTTCTTAATGGCTTGTTAACTAAATTATGGTGTTTTGAGGTTGTTAGAACAATAATAAATAATTTTAGTATCCCTTCCAGAGTTTTAAACTCTGGAAGGGATCGAATTCTCTTACATAATAAACTGTTTTGTTTGGCTGTGATATGAAGATGAGATTAAGTTGAATTCAAGTTTTATAATAGTTGTAGTGATAATC
>CAYRVY010000068.1:0-8313 GCA_964427695.1 uncultured Flavobacteriaceae bacterium | reverse complement strand
CAACATTAATTGTAACATCTGCTCCGGCATCTACATTTGGTATTGGATTAACAAAAACAGTAACGATATCGGTTGTTGTGCTTCCGTCGTCATGAGTACCAGTTACAGTATATGTTGTAGTTGTATTTGGTGTTACGGTTATACTTGCAGTTATTTCACCAGTATCCCATAAATAAGCAACTGCTCCTGATGCTGTAAGTGTTGTAGATGTAGTACTACCATCATCACATATTGCTTTATCTTGTCCGGCGTTTACTTGATTTCCATCTACTTCGTTTAAAAATTCTTCAATCCCTACATAACCACTTGCCCATACATAAGTGGTTAAATTGTCGTTAATTCCAAATCCTTTAGCTGTTTTCCAAGCATCTGGTATACCATCTGAATTGGTATCTAAATACCCTGTATTTATTGGTGTGCTGCTTATTGCTGCTTGATAATCGATATAATGTTGAAAAGTATCGTAATTCTGTGATGAACTAGAGCTTTGGTAGGCAACTGGAGTATCATTTATAACATTTGTGAGATATATAGTATCTATTGAGTCTACATCTGTTTGTTTCACTCCATTTTCATCTAAATAAGCATTCGCTCCTACATCGTTTGTAACATCTGTAAATGCTGCTGCTGCTGTTTGAACAGTTATTGGATTTCCTAATAAAGAATGTTGTGTGTTTGTACGATAAAGTAAAGGGTCTATCCAAATCCCATCATCATCATAAGGGTCTGTAACATCTCTAAAACCCCAAAGCAACCAATTATCATCATTTACAGCTACTCTTTCTCTGTCAATGTTTTGCTCTGTATAAATTTCTTGATTTGATTGAGTTATCAATAACATTTTTGATGCATCACTATGAGAAGAAAGTCCTTTATTATAATAGTTTCCGACATGGTTAAGCTTAACAGTACCAATAACTACACTTAAACGATATAGGTAATTAAACACTACATTGTTTATAACATCAGCCCTGTTATTAGTGTGAACGTTTGGAAACCTATGTGTTATATTATAATATAAATTATTATGAAAACTTAAATTATCATTTAAAGCAGGATTACCACTATCTCCAAATAAAGTACCCGTTTTTCCTTCGGCTATTAAATTGCGTTGCCAAGTTACATTAGTAGTGCTTTGAGTGGCACTCGCTACTTCGTCTCTACCCCAAGAAATTGAACAATGGTCTAAAATAACATTATCGCAATTTAAAAACTGGGTACCATCTTTTATATTCTCTCCTCCATTATAACCGGGTCTAAATTTTATATATCTAACAATAAGATTATCTGCGTTGCTAAATATTAATTTATCCCATGTAATAGCTATTCCACCTTGTGGTGCAGTTTGTCCAGCAATAGTTACATTATCTGCTGTTAGTGTAATATTTGTATCTAAGTTTATAGTTCCAGAAACAGCAAATGTTATAATGCCACCATTGGCTGTATTAACATCTATAACTGCCTGCCTTAAACTTCCAGTTCCAGCATCGTTAAGATTGGTTACAATATAAACTGGTTTACCACGACCTCCTGTTACATAAGCACCTGCGCCAGTTGCAGATGGAAAGGCTAATTGTTGTGCATTAATACTAAAAGTGGCTAAAAAAAATATTAAACAAATGGATTTAATTTTTATTAATTTATTTAATTGTGCTAGACTGACTGCACTTAATATTAAGGTGATAAAATTTAAAAAATAATTTTTGGAAATTCGACTTTCAAAAATCAAAAAGGTAAAATATCTCATTCTTGTTATTAATTTTGGGGCTTAATACAATAAACTTATAAAATAATGTATCAAGGTCAGTTTATAATACAATAAATTCGATGAAATACATAAAAAAGTAAGTGTTATCTTATGATTTATCTCATTTAAAAGACACTTTCCTACATTTAAACGATAATTTAGTATTAAGCGCTGAAAATTAAATACGATTAAAAATAGCATTTTGGATCTTATAAAAATCAAATAGTTGTTAACAGGTTATGAACAAGTTATATAATCATGAATAAAACTGGAGCTTTTAATGATTAAATAAAGGTATGAGTGTTTAAAACTTTTTTAATTCCAGTTTTTAATTTATAAAATGCAATTCTATTCCTTCTATATTGTAGAATGGTATTAATTTTTTGTATAAACAAGATTAATTAATAATAATATTGTTTTTAAAATAAAAAAACATTTTTTTTACATAAAATTTTTTAAATGTGTGGCATATACATAACCAATATTCCTTACAAAGAAAAGGAAATACAAGAAAAACTAAAATCTATTTCATTCAGAGGTCCAGATTATACGGGAATAAAAAAAATTAACAAACTCACTCTTGGTCACCTTCGCTTATCCATTTTAGACTTAGATGCACGTTCCCATCAACCAATGATTTTTGGAGATTTACATATTATTTTTAATGGAGAGATATATAACTACAAAGATATTAAAGAAGAGCTTTTATCGCTAGGCTATCATTTTAAAACGGAAAGTGATACTGAAGTTTTGTTAATTGGCTATAAAGAATGGGGAAAAGACATTTTGTTTAAAGTAAACGGGATGTTTGCATTTTGTATTTATGATTCAAAAACCAATGTCATATTTTCTGCAAGAGATAGATTGGGTGTTAAGCCATTCTATTATTATTGGAAAGACAATATACTAGAAATTTGTAGCCAAATAAGACCTTTATTAGAAGGTAAAAGCATAAATGATGAAGCTGTTTCAATGTTTTTAGACTGTATGTTCATCCCAAGTCCTTATACCATAGTAGAAGATGTTTTTAAGCTTCCTCCAGGCAATTACATGGAAATTGATTTAAATTCTAATCATTTAAAAATTAAAGAGTATTGGAATTTAAGTAATGTTAAGGTAAAAAAAATATCTTACGATAAGGCAAAAAAAGAACTTCATGATTTATTAATAGACGCCGTTAAAATAAGACTCCAATCTGATGTTCCTATTGGTTCTTTTTTATCAGGTGGAATTGATTCTGCTTTAGTTTCAAGTATTGCTGCTGGTGTATCAAAAACTACAATTAACACTTTTTCAATAGGATTTGAAGACCCAAATTATGATGAAAGTAAAATTGCCGAAGAATATGCCAAAATCATCAAATCAAATCATAAAACCACTATTTGTAGCTCAAACGATATTCTAAATTTAATTCCAAAGCTTATTGAAGTATATGATGAGCCTTTCGCTGATAGTTCTGCTTTACCATCTTTATTATTAAACTCTATAGCAAAAAAGTATGTAACTGTTGCCCTTTCAGGAGATGGTGGTGATGAAAGTTTTATTGGTTACAATCATTTTGATTCTCTTATCAAGAATAAATTAATTATTGATATTCCATTTACAATAAGGAAGTTTTTAGCAAATTCGGTCTTATTAAAGTTTTTTGGCTTAAATTCTCATAGAGTTATAAATGCTTTAAAAACTAAAACCAGAAACGATTTTATTGAAAATATTTTTTCCAGAAAAGGATTTCTTTTAAAAGAAAAAAAACAAGATTGGATGAAACATTATCAGGGTTACAAAAAGTGGTCTAATATATTCTTGCAAAAAGCAGCTGATTTGAATATAAAATTGTGGTTGGAAAATGATAGTAATGTGAAAGTGGATCGTGCAAGTATGGCATATTCTGTAGAAGTTAGAAGTCCGTTTTTAGATTATAGAGTAATTGAATATGCCAGATCACTCCCTATGCATTATAGATACGAAAAAGGAAGACAAAAAAAAATATTAAGAGATATTTTAAAACAATACATTCCTGAAGAAGTTTTTAACCAACCAAAAAAAGGGTTTTCTGTTCCAATAGGCAATTGGATGCGTAAGGAATTAAAGGAAGAGTTTCTTTCAGCTTTAAACGATGATTTTTTAAATATAGTGCCTAATTTAAATGTTAATAAATTTAAAAAAATATTGCAAGAGCATATGGAAGAAAAGATAGACCATACACCATATATATGGAAATTATTTGTTTTGAGTAAATGGTATGATGAGTTTGGATTTAGTTAACGTTAATTAGTCCTAAATTTATGTATTTAATCAATTTAATTATTAAGAGAGTTAAATAAAAATTATATTGGATTTTTTGCTTATAAACTACCAAATGAACCAAATAAACCAAATTAAAGCTAACCTCAACCGATTTAAAATATATATCGAAAATTCTGCTTGGGTTTTATTTGGTCTAATTATAAGAGCGTTAATAACTATTTTTATCGTTTCAAGAATAGCTAACCAATTAGGAACTGATAATTTTGGCTGGTACAATTTAAGTATATCTGTTTTTACATTGTTGTTTGCTGTTTCTACTTTAGGTTTTAATCCATCATTTATAATTAAACATTTAGTAAATGCTGAATATTCTAAAGAAACTATCATAGGAACCACCCTACTATCAAGAGGTATAATATCTATACTAATTCTATTGATTTTGTATTTTTGGATTACTTTTTTTGCTTCAGAGCATAACTATTGGATATTACTTATAGCTAGTGCGTCTATTTTTTTTCAAATTTCTCAAATTATAACATCTTACTACCAATGGAAAATCAAAGCCAAAGTATATGTTACCATTAATAGTATTTCATTAACTATAGAAGCCGTTTTATTACTCATTGGATTATATTTAGAGTTGAGTTTATTTTACTTTATTACAGTTTATACACTAGAAAGAGTTTTTATACTTATTGGCCTATTATTTGTGTTTCATATGAAAGAAATTAAGCTAAACCATTTAAAATTTGATTATTCCCTTTTTATAAAAATGGCATATCAAGCGTGGCCTCTATTGTTAGGTGCTATTTTAACTGCACTATATGCTCGATTTGACCAATTTTTAATAAAATATTTTTTAAATACTAAAGAATTAGGTATTTATGGAACAGCTGTTATACTTACTCAAATTTGGTTTCTTGTACCTAGTCTTATTGTTCCTATTTTATATCCAAAAATTGCTGAGTTTAAAAAAATAAAAAATACTAAAAAATATTATACAACAATTTTTGGACTATATGGATTACTAAACTATATTGCTATTGGCATTATAGTATTTATATTTATTTTTGGAGAATGGATAATTAAAACCCTTTATGGTATTGAATATTTAGAAAGTGTGTTTATATTAAAAATTTTGATTTTAAACTTACTTATACTCTTCCAGAGTCACTTAACAACTAGTGTAATGATTATAGAAGGCAACGAAAAGTTTTTATTTAGAATAAAGTTAGTTAGTGTAGTAGTTAATATAGCATTAAATGTTTTGTTTTTATCATACTATGGTGTTAAAATTGCAGCTTACTCTCTATTAATTTCTTCATTTATATCTTGGATTGTTTTAGCATTATTCAATAAAAGTATGAAACGACTTTTAAAATTAAATTTTAAGTCGTACTTAATCCCTTTTTACTTAAAAAAAATTCTTAAATGAAATATATTTTTTGCGTATTAATAATTTTATTTGCTTCGTATGCGGATGTTTTTTTGTTTCGAATAAATATTCTACCAGTTGAACCATCAGGATTTCTTCTACCTTTATTTTTTGTAGTGTTTTTATTAAGATATTCAATCAAAGAATTTATTGATATTTTCAAATCTCATAGTTTTAAATTATTATTTCTAATACTAATTTTATCAATAGTTTTTGGAGTGCTTTCCAATGCTACTTTTGAAGTAATAAAGACAGAAATTGTATTAAATATAATTACCTTATTGCTATATGTTTTTGTATTGCATTTTTGTAGGACAGAGAATAAAAAAATAGTAACAATTACGTTATTGTTAGCTTTTGTTGTTTTAGCAGGAAGTGTATTGTATGATTTCTTTATTGGATTACCCGAATATAGCTTGAAGTTAGCCCAAAGTGCTAGAAAAGGAGGCTTTGGCGAAAATCCTAATAGAGCGGCTTCAGGGATCAAGTTTTTGGGACTTTGTGTTTTATTGCTGTTACACAATAAAAAAACTAAAAGATATTGGATAATATCAATCTTGGTAATTAGTGTTTTTTTAACTTTTTCGAGAAGTGGAATCATTTCTGTTATCCTTATTTTAATGTTAGGGACTATGAATAATTGGAATCCTACTTTCCAACTTGATATCAAAATACTCTTTAAAAGTTTTTTTAAAATAATTTTTCTCTTTACAATACTTTATGTAGCACTTCTTTCCTTTTCAGAAATCATTAAAGAAAATTTTCCTGACTTCACAAAAGGTGCTGCAGGTCAACGTATGGACTTATTGCTTGGAAAAAGTGATAAAGGGTTATTAGAAGAAGATAGTGGGGCTAGTGGAGGTGGGAGAGGCGGTCTATTTATATCATATTTAAATGATTTTATGGATAATCCTTTTGGCTACGGTACTGGACATAGCACAGATAAAACAATTTACCCTTCAAATACTCATAATTACTATTTATATATGGCTATTAACTATGGGATTTTAGCTTTAATACTATATCTAATTTATATTTGGTATAGTCTTAATCTTTCAATTAAATTAAATCAGTTTTACTATTTTATTTTTTTCGTATTATTTGTTTTTGAGGGTTTTATCACACATAGCATTTTCTTTGAAAGACCGATTATTATATCTTTAGCCTTTTTTGATAGTCAGATTTATCGAAAGTTAAGTTATTAAAAAAGGTTCTGTTCTAAAAGTTTGTGGAAATTATAATAACATTACGTGAATTTAATAAATTATACTTAAAGAATCATTACTATTGACATTGAAACTTATGTAACCACCTGATTACTAATATATGACAAAATTCTACATTATTTCGAAACAGAACCTTAAAAAATAAAGAAAGTGTCCGCTTGTATATATAAATAATTCTAATTATTAAACGGACAATCTTTTTATCAAAGACAAATTTGTTAATGTATTGAATGATAGTTAATGAGGTTAATTTTGATTGTATCCTTGTTTTAAAACTGTTTGTCTATATTTTACTTGGACAAACAAAATGATACAACAACAAACTTTTATTTTGACTCTTCAAAATTTGATTACTCATATTTCAATAGCACATATCTTTACGCTACACTCCTCGCAGAGCTACGGGGAGTTCTTTAGATTTTAGTAACATATCGTAATAAAAATGACATTCATCTGTAATCATTATTGGCAACTATTATATATTACTATATTTGACAAATTAAATAAAGCAGTTATTTTAAAGGAAATAATCAACTTTTACATAAGCAAAATAGCTATATTTATCAATATATTAAGCAAACTTTTGGAGTAATGGAAAAGATAATTTATCACAATATTAATCATCAGTAATTAGAGCTTATAACTTCATTTTTTGTGAAAAAAAAAGTAAACATTAGTATCGTTTTACCAAATCTTTTAGCAGGCGGTGCAGAATGGGTAATATCTACATTGAGCAATGTGCTCATTGAAAGATTTGATATAGTTATTGTTACTTTTATTAAATCTACACCTTTTTATTGTTTGGATAAAAAGAATTAAAATGATGGCTTGTTGTGACTTTATAGATTATCCTTCTTCAATATTTCAATCTTTAAGGTTAAATTTCCGTTTAACAAAAAGAATTTCAAAAATAATAAAAACCGAACGAGTTGATATAACCTTTGCAACGATGTGGATTCAATATCAATTGGTAATATTAAAAAAACATAAATGATTAAATTTCTTTAATATGATAAATACAAATGCAGATTATTTAAATTATTTAGTATCTGATAAAAAAGCATTAGGCATTAAAAATAATGGATTATTTTTGAAAATCAAAGAATTCTTTTTTCCAAGCTACATTTGGTCATTTCAAAAAAAACTTAGAAAGGCTGAGTATTATAAAAACAAAAAAAAAGGGGTTTTGCTTAAAGTATATTATTACTATTTAAGATACCTATTAAGAAAATCTTCTCTAAAAATGGGTTTTTCTATTCCTGAAAACGTATTTGGACCAGGTCTTGCCATTGTACATTATGGCACTATTATAGTTAATAATAATGCAAAAGTAGGCAAAAACTGTAGAATACATGCTTGTACAAACATTGGGGCGTCTGGCGGCAAAAAAGAGGCACCACAAATTGGAGATAACGTTTATATTGCTCCTGGAGCCAAAATATACGGAAATATTATAATTGCAAATAATATTGCTATTGGAGCTAATGCTGTAGTAAACAAAAGTTTTGAAGAAGAAAATATTTTAATTGCAGGCAATCCAGCAAAAAAAATAACCAATATTGATATTAAAAAAATAATAAGACATATTTAATTTTCAATATTACAGATGAATTATTTGAAAAATTAAAAGTATTTATGAAAAAAATAAATAAAATAAT
>CAYRVY010000067.1:0-8328 GCA_964427695.1 uncultured Flavobacteriaceae bacterium | reverse complement strand
CATCTGCTCTATAGCGTTTTTTAGAATCCTTATTATCAATCAAGGGATCACTAAATGCGTCAACGTGTCCTGAAGCCTTCCAGATTGTTGGATGCATAAATATTGCCGTATCTAAACCAACAATATTTTCGTGCATTTGCACCATAGCCTTCCACCAATAGTCGCGTATATTATTTTTTAGCTCTACTCCATTTTGCCCATAATCGTAAACCGCACTTAAGCCATCATATATTTCACTACTCTGAAACACATAACCATACTCTTTTGCATGAGAAATTACCTTCTTAAATTTATCTTCTTTATTTGCCATAGTGCAAAAATAAAAAACCCATTGATACTATAAGCATGTTTTATTAGAACTATATTTCTTTTTTTAGTACTTTAAGTGTTTTATCCTTTATGTTTAACGCCATTATTAATTTATTCTTTCCAAAAGTATGTTATGCTTGTAGTTATTTATTGACTGATAATGAGCTTCATATTTGTACTACTTGCAGACACAATTTACCTGTTGCCAGTTATCATTTTGAAAATAATAATACTGTAGAAAAAGTGTTTTATGGTCGAATAAAATTAGAACAAGCCACAGCTCTTTTAAGATTTGAAAAGAAAGGAATAGTACAGCAATTACTTCATAACTTAAAATATAGAGGTCACGAAACTATAAGTAAAATTTTAGGAGAATGGTTGGGAAATGAACTAAAAACGATAGAAGCTTATAATAATATTGATGCTGTGATTCCCGTACCTTTACACAGAAACAAACTACGAAAAAGAGGTTATAATCAGGTAGCAAAATTTGGGATTGAAATAGCCAAATCCTTAAATGCAGAATATATTGATAATGTATTAATTAAAACAACAGCTACTAAAACTCAAGTGTTTAAAAAACGTATATCGCGTTGGAACAACACTAATGAAATTTTTAGTGTAACCAATACAAACGATATTGAAGGAAAACATATACTGTTGGTTGATGATATTATAACTACAGGAGCAACTATCGAAGCTTGTGCAAATATGCTTTATAAAGCAAAAAATATTAAAATTAGTGTAGCGACTATGGCAATTGCTTAAACGCTTTTTCGTTATACAATTTAGCATACGAAATTACCTATATTTGTGAAAAATTTTAATTATAAAATGTATAAATCTCTTTCAAATTTTATTTTTTTACTTCTTATAAGTTATATTTTGGTTAATTGCGCAAATCGTGGCACACCAACTGGAGGAGATAAAGATATTACACCACCAGTAATTATAAAATCTATTCCTGAAAACTATTCGGTTAACTTTAATGCGAAAGAAATTACAATTTATTTCGACGAGTATATTAAAATCAGAGACCTAACAAAACAGCTTATTATTTCGCCTCTAATGGACCCCGAACCTGAAATTACACCTTTGGGTTCTGCAAGTAAATACATTACGATTAAAATTTTTGACACGCTACAGCCAAATACAACCTATGCTTTTAATTTTGGTGAAAGCATTGTAGATAACAACGAAGGGAATCCGTATCCTTATTACAGATACGTGTTTTCTACTGGAAGTTTTATCGATTCTTTAAGTGTAAAAGGAACCATAATAGATGCTGTAAACAGGAAGCCTGATGAGTTTGTTTCGGTATTGTTGTATGACGTAGATTCTACATTTACCGATTCTATAATTTATAAACAAAAACCAAAGTATATCACAAATACATTAGATAGTATTACAACATTTAAGTTAGAAAATTTAAAAGCAGGAAACTATTTAATGATAGCTTTAAAAGAAGAAAATAACAATTATACGTTTCAGCAAAAAACAGATAAAATAGGATTTCTTAAAGATTTTATAACCGTTTCGACTGATACTTCTACGACGCATACTTTAAAGCTGTTTAATGAAGAAATAGATTTTAGAGCCATTCGCCCAAGGTTGATTGCTGAAAATAAAATAGCATTTGGTTACGAAGGTGATTATAAAAACATGAAAATTAACTTACTCTCAAATACACCTGAAGGTTACGAAAGTAAAATAACAAAAGACCAAAAAGCCGACTCGTTATTGTATTGGTACAAGCCCAAATTTGAAACAGATTCTTTATTGTTTTTAGTATCTAACAAATCTTATGCAGATACCTTAACTGTTAAATTAAGATCGCTTGAAAAAGATTCTTTAATTATTAGTCCGCTTCAAAATAGAACACTTTCTTTTAATGAAAATTTTGAAATTGAAGCCAATATTCCGTTAACACATATAAACGAAGAAAAGATAACTATTCTCGATAAAGATTCTACAAAAGTAGATTTTACAACTCTTTTTGATGCGTTTAATAACAGATATACTTTTTCCTTTACAAAGAAGGAGCAAGAAAGATACAAAGTACAAATGCTACCTGAAACATTTACTGATTTTTTTGGAAACAAAAACGACACTTTAAATTATTCGTTAAGCACAAAATCTTATGACGATTATGGCAATGTAAGAGTAACTTTAAAAAACGCAACTTACCCAGTAATTGTACAATTAACTAATAGTAATGGAGAAGTAATAGCCGAACAATATTCTACCAAGCCAGAGTTTATAGATTTTAGACATTTAAATTCAGGTGGTTGCTTTTTAAGAGTGATTTTTGATACAAACGGAAATAAAAAATACGATTCTGGGAATTACTTAAAGAAACTTCAACCAGAGCGTATAAGCTATTATCCAGATTTAATTGAAGTTAGATCAGGTTGGGATAGACCAATTAATTTTGAACTATTAGATTAGTGGCTAAGGTATCATTTAGTATTGCAAAATTAAGTTATAACAAAACGATCTCTATCGTCTAAAAATTTTAATTTGTCTTTAATCGTGGTTAAATGGTCTTTAGATAATGTAATGATTTTTACCAACTCTTCATTTTCTTTAAAATTTAATAGTTGCTTACCTAAACAATCGTAAACTACAGAGTGTCCAGGATACCTGTTCTTGTTTTCGTCCAATCCAACTCGGTTTACACCAATACAATAGCTCATATTTTCTATGGCTCTTGCTTTTAGTAAAGCATCCCAAGCATCAATACGTGGTTGTGGCCAATTGGCAACATAAATTAATAACTCATAACCTTCAACATTCCTCGACCAAACAGGAAAACGCAAATCGTAACAAATTAAAGGACATATTTTCCATCCTTTATACTCTACTATCAATTTTTTTGTTCCAGAAGCAAATACTTTGTGTTCGCCAGCAAGCGTAAATGTATGTCGCTTATCGTAATATTCTATTTCTCTGGTAGGATGCACAAAAAACAAGCGGTTATAAAAATTGTTGTTTTCGCTAATTATAATACTGCCAACAATTGCAGTTTGTTTTTTAACAGCGAGGTATTGCATCCATTTTAAAGTATCGCCTTCCATGGTTTCGGCTACTTTTGTAACGTTCATTGTAAAGCCAGTTGTAAACATTTCTGGCAAAATAATTATGTCGATATCTTCTGGAAGAGCTTCAATTTTACCTATAAATGCATATCTGTTTTTTAAAGGATGTTCCCAAACCAAATCCGCTTGAATAATGGCTATTTTTAATTCGTTTTGCATAGACTAAAATTACACTTTTCTAATTAGTTTATAAAATTAAATTTGTAATTTTAATCTCTCTTACAATAAATATCATATAATGAAAGCAATTAAAATCTTAATGTTGTTTTTGGTGTTTAATTTCTCCAAACACAGTAATGCGCAAGAAACCTATTATTTCCCTAATCGAAATATAACTTGGGAAGAAAAAAATCCTTCTACTTATAAAATAGAATCTAATAAATTGAAGGAAGCTGTTGATTTTGCTAAATTAAATGAATATAGTGGCTCGAAAGATTTAAGAATTGCTATTTTAAAAGGATTTGCAAGAGAACCATTTCATGAAATTCTTGGTCCTACTAAAAAACGTGGTGGACCAGCTGGGATGATATTAAAGAATGGTTATATAATAGCAAAATGGGGAGAAACAAAACGTGTGGATATGACTTTTAGTGTTACTAAAAGTTTTTTATCTACTGTTACTGGTCTTGCTTATGATAATAAACTTATTGCAAATGAAAATGATAAAGTAGGAGACTATGTTTGGGATGGCACTTTTGATGGAAAACATAATAGCAAAATTACATGGGAATATTTATTACAACAAAATTCAGATTGGTCTGGTGAACTTTGGGGAGGAAAAGATTGGGCTGATAGACCTCCAAGACAAGGAGGTTTAGACGATTGGAAATTTAGAAAACTTAATGAGCCAGGAACTGTTATGGAATATAACGATGTGCGTGTAAATGTATTGGCTTATTCTCTCTTAAATGTATGGCGTAAACCGTTACCTCAAGTTTTAAAAGAATATATTATGGATCCTATTGGAGCCTCCACAACTTGGAGGTGGCATGGCTATGATAATGCTTGGACTGAAATAGATGGTCTTAATATGAAATCTGTAACTGGTGGTGGACATTCTGGTGCTGGTTTATTTATTTCTGCCGAAGATATGGCTCGTTTTGGACTGTTGTTTTTAAATGATGGTGTATGGAAAAACAACCGTCTTATTAGTAGTGATTGGATTGAAAAAGCAATTATGCCATCAATTCCAAATGCAAATTATGGATATATGTGGTGGTTAAATAAAAAAGGTAATCGTCGCCATTGGGAAGGACTGTCAGAAAACATTTTTTACGCAGCTGGATTTGGAGGTAATTTTATAGTCATTGATAAAGAAAATGACCTTGTTGTAGTTACAAGATGGTTAGAACCATCAAAAATTGGAGAGTTTATAAAAAAAGTAAATGACTCGTTTAACTAAATTTTACATAAAATTTCGGCTGCTTTTTTTAAAGTCTCATCTGTTTTTGCAAAACAAAAGCGCAACATCTTATTATCTAAATTGTTATAATTAAAAACTGACAACGGAATTGAAGCTATCCCTTGCTCTATGGTTAATCGCCTGGCGAAATCAAGATCGTATTCATCAGTAATCTCCGAAAAATTTAAACCTTGAAAATAAGTGCCTTTTGAAGCGGTAAATTTGAATCTCGAATCCTTTATCAAACTCAAAAACAAATCTCTCTTTTCCTGATAAAACTCTGATAGTTCCAAATAATGATTTGGTTCTTGTAAATATTCTGCCAGTGCTTTTTGTATTGGATGATTAACACAAAAGACATTAAACTGATGCACCTTTTTAAACTCTTCCATGAGTTCTTTTGGAGCGCAACAATAACCCATTTTCCATCCTGTATTATGAAACGTTTTTCCAAAAGAAGCTGTAATAAAACTTCGTGACTTTAAGTCCTTAAACAAACAAACGCTTTGATGTTTCTCTCCATCAAAAATTATATGCTCGTAAACCTCATCGCTCAATACAATTATGTTTGTTCCTTCAGTTAATTTTTGAAGTTGAAGCATATCAGCTTCAGAAAAAATAGTGCCACTTGGGTTTTGTGGTGTGTTAATGATAATCATTTTGATGTTATCATTAATCTTTTGTTTTACTTCTTTCCAATCTACACTATAATTTGGTGCTTCTAATTGTATTGAAATAGTTTTTCCTCCATTAAGCTCGATGGTTGGTTCGTAACAATCGTAAGCTGGTCGAAAAATAATGACCTCATCATTTGGTCTGATAAAAGCCGAAATGATTGTATAAATAGCTTGTGTTGCTCCTGCTGTTACAGTAATTTCAGTCTCTGGATGATAACTTGAGTTGTAAAGCAATTGAAACTTATTGGAAATGGCTTCACGTAGTTCTAAAATTCCAGGCATTGGAGCGTATTGATTATAACCAGAATTCATTGCGTTACTCACTAAATCAATCAATTTTTGGTCACTCTTAAAATTCGGGAAGCCTTGAGATAAATTAATCGCATTGTGTTTGTTTGCCAATGCTCCCATTACAGTAAATATATTGGTTGCTACATTTGGAAGTTTGGATTTATATTGCATATTTAATAATTATATTATCTCCATTTTTTTCAACAAAAAAGAAGCATTCATATTTTGGCATACTCCTTCTTTAAAGGTATAATCAAAATGAAGTTCGTCGTTTATAATTTCTACATCAAAATAGTAGTTTTTCACCTCATCAAGCTCCTTTTCAATTTTACATAAGCTTAAATCGTGTGTTGCTATAATTCCTGTAGCGTTTGAAGCGACTAATTTCTCGACAAATTTACGAGAACCAATGGCTTTGTCTGTACTGTTAGTTCCTTTTAAAATCTCGTCAAGGACGATAAAATAAGGCTCTTTTGCAATAGCATCTACAATACATTTTAAACGTGTTAACTCTGAAAAGAAATACGAACTATCGTCTGTTAACGAATCTGTGGTTCGCATGCTTGTTATAAGTTTTACAGGAGAATATTCGCTTGTTTTAGCACAAACAGGCAATCCAACATTAGCCATTACTATATGTAATGAAACCGTTCTTAAAAAGGTGCTTTTTCCTGCCATATTTGCTCCTGTAACAATAAAGAATTGCTGATCACTAATTAAAAGATTACTGTCAATTCTTTTATTAATATCTAATAAAGGATGACCTAAATCTTGAGCATTAATTACAGTTTTGTTTTTAGTAATTTTAGGAAATACATAATTAGGATGATTAAATACAAAATTACCTAAACTGTTATAGGCATCAAAAAAGGAAACGACTTCAAACCAATCTGCTACTTTATGTTTATTTTGCGAAATCCATTGTTCAACCCTATAAGTGTTCTTAATGTCTGACAGTAAAAATCCATTCCCAAAAATAGCAGATATTAAATTGTTTCTATTATCTAACGCATCTAAAGATTTTGAAAATGACGCAAAAATTGCAGAGGCTTTCTCTTTTTCTGAATTGATTTGATGCTGTTTTTGTTGCAATAATTCTGAAGTAAATTTCTCGTTCTCAATTTGATCTAATAACAAGGCATATTGACTGAAAGTGTTTTTCACTTTATCAGTTTTTGATGATAAACTGTTTGTCTTTTTCACATACTTCCCTGTAATTAATAAGCCCAAAAGCAACCAGAACCCTAAAACTGAACCCTCTATAATGTTAAAAAAAAGTAACCCAAATAATGCTACGGAAGCTATTGTAAATGCTAAAGGAAGCCATTGCATTGTTTTTGGTAAAAATGGTTGATAGTTTTTTAGCCAATCTATAATTTTTATAGCTGGAGTTTCGGCATTAATTAATGTTGCAATTGCCGAAAAATGTTGTCGCCATTCTGGTTTCGAAGCTAATTCTTTTATCGCTTCTTGGCGTGTAACAATATTATTAATATTATTAGCTGTTAATTCGTTTACCAGCTTGTCAGTGCCTTCGTTTATAGAAGTTCTGTTAATGAATTGAAAAAAAGAACCACGTCCAAACAGGTCGATATCTAAACTGTAAAAATGATTTGGGTCTTGAAACTGTAAGCCTTCATTTCTATGATGAAAATCGCCAGAAGCAATTTTAATTTCTTCTTTATTAATATCTACCAAGGCTTTATTTAAGTTTCTTTTAGCTTTCGTATCTGTATATTTTAAGAGCAGATATATAAATATCGCTATTCCTACCACACTTATAAATAATGCTAATTGCCATTGTTTAAAGGTAAAATAAAGACCAACTGTAGTTGTTAAAAAAACAAGTAGCCGTAAAGTGCTTAATCGCATTAATTTTTTATTCAGACTTTTTACTTTAATCTGAAACTTTTTAAGCTGCGTTTGGTAATATGGTATTGGGTTTTTCATTCTTAATAATAATGAAATATAAAGAAACAAAAAAATCCTAAGATTAAACTTAGGATTTTTTGTTTTTGGTACACTTTTTTTAGATCTACAAAACATCTATTTTTTTAAACACTGAAAAAATAACGCTTACAGCTTCTTTATAAAATTCTGGGTGAATATTTTCGTAATCGTCTGTAGGTTTATGGTAATCTTTATGGTCTTCTACACTAAAGAACAGAAAAGGAATCTCTTTTCTATAAAAAGAAGCATGATCGGAAGAGTATGTCCAATCTTGTTTATTATCTGTTCCGTCATGACCAATACAAAGCTTTATTTTTTCTAGCTGATTAATACTCAAAATCAACTCTTTAAAAGACGGATTATACCTTGTGCCTACAACAAATAATTCGTTTTTATCACTTCGACTGATCATGTCTAAATTTAGATTAACCAATATCTTATTTAATGGAATAATTGAATGGTCAACAAAATATTTAGATCCTTTTAGTCCAAACTCTTCACCATCAAAAGCAGCTAAAATTACCGAATGTTTAGGTGGATAATTTTTAAAATATTCAGCAAAACTAAATAATGCACTTATGCCAGAAGCATTATCATCTGC